>NZ_CALIOS010000121.1:0-68251 GCF_938044715.1 uncultured Turicibacter sp. | reverse complement strand
ATAAAAATTAAGACACTCTCGCGTTCCTCTGATGTTAAAGTTAAGGAATCATAAAGCATTCTGGGAATTGGATTTCCTTTTGGAGCTGGAATATGTACCACTAATTGAGATGTTTTAAAAAAATATTCAAATTCAAATAGTTCATTTAATCGAACAACCAATTTATCGTTATAGCCCACCATCTTTACTGTTGGTGGAATTTGCATAAATGGTTTTATCATTTCTATTCCTCCTCTATTAACTCTTCCATGCTGACATCTAATACTTTTGCGATTCTGTATAATGTCCTAGATGCCACATCATGCTTTCCGTTTATAAAATCCGAAATGGTTTGTGCTGAAACACCAACTGCCTTAGCTAACTCACCTTGTTTCATCCTTCTTTTTATCAAAATTCTCTTAATGTTCGCCATATTCCGACACCTCATTTTGGATATATCTGTTAAAATCAATTTACAATCAATAGAAAGGATGATTCATCATGGATTACTACTATCAAGCTGATATCTTATTTAAAACTGGACATAAAGAAAAAATTGAGCGTGTTCAACAAATTTCTCTTTTCAATCCAGATACACAAAAATATGAAAAAATTCCATATACAAGAGTTTCTGCTATATCAGAATTCCAATTTATAAATAAAGGCTTATTAACCTTTTATGCTGAAAATAGAGTTTCTGCTTTACTTGACTTAAGCGAAGTTTCACTCTTAAAAATCCAAGTAATTCAAGTACACAAATAGTTCAGGATATTTTTAGACGGCAAAAACCGTCTTTTTATTTAACCGGCAAATTATCCAATACTCCTTTAACTTCATGTAATGCACCTCTAATCTCATTAGTACTATATCCTTGACGACAACACTGTAATAACTTTTCTGATAATATATGACTACGTTGAGTTGATTCCGTTGTAAGGTGAATATCCTTTAATTCGTCTATACACATATCTTTTTTGAAATCATTTTTAGTTTCCGATTCTTTAATTTCATTGAAAAAACCTAAAAGAGAATCATCGTCAATTTCTACTACTCCAACCTCTAACAAATTTCCTGATGTATTTCTCACCGTTATTAGGCATTCTATCAATTTGCGAATTTCTTTCGATAACTCTACTTCTTTACTAAATGAACCGTGATATATTTGTGAACCGTGATATATTTGTGAACCGTCCAATAATTCATCAAATTGTTGTTTCATTTTTAAAATCATATCTTCGAGAATCGTTTCCACCTCACATACTCCTCGACCTTCAATAGTCGTTACCTTTTGTTTTTCCATCATAATCGTCTCCTTTACGAATTTCTTTTTTTTATAAGGACATTTGTGTCCTTTTTTATTTTTTCTAAATGATTCTGCTGCAGGTACTCTTCACTCAATGTGTAGGTACTTCCCTCATCATAGTGAATCATTTTAGGTTTCAAACCTTGATGTTTTAACTCTCCAAGGATATGTATAGTTACTTCATAACATCTAAAATCAAATTGTTTTAAATCTGCTAGCCACTCAGAACTTAACTCTTCAAAACCTATTGATTTTAAATAATCAATTTTTTCTTGCACTATTCCACCCCCTCTCTACCATCCGATGTATTTATCATCGTGGTAATAAATATCGTTTTCTGATTTCACTCTGAACATTTCCATGTCCAATGGATACCAAGAGACATACACGTCATCATCTGTATTATCTTTAAGTTCTATCGTTGCTCCACCATGTGCTTTATACACTGTGCAAACACAGTGATCACATTGGAATTGAACGATGTCTTTATCTTTTAAAACAAAGCTTGGTGTTACAGCAATCATTCAATTCCTCCTTTTTTAATTAATCATGCTGAAGTATAACCAAAACGTTACACTTAATGTTCCAAATGCTGTTAGGAACATGATGAGACCTAAAATTAACTCTGTTCTTTTCATTGAATTCCTCCCACTATGAGTAAGCCTTTTTCTATGGGCAAGATAATTAACTTGCATATTCCACTTTATCTAATGCAGATTTAACCATCATTTCTGAACAGCTATGACACTGCATGTCTTTGATATGTTTAAGTGATGTAATTACCTCATATCCACAAATACAAGAGAATTTCGTATTACGTGGTAAATCTTTGGGTGTAAATGAGGTTCTTGCTCTTCCATCAGAACCTCTATACCAAAGAGTTTCTCCTGGATTATGAAACTCTTGTGGGCTTAGTTTTTTAGGATTTTTCCCCACTGGTGTAAAACCATATTCAGCCAATATATCTGGAATCTCTACAATTCCTAATGGACTATTTACTTTCACTACTCTTTACCTCCCGCTTCTATGCTGATTTCCCCATCGTTACCTTTGCAAACTTATTTCCTTGAGCAAAAATTTTTAAATCTCGGATCTCTTGACCAGTCATTTCTTTCAGAATTTCAACTAATTCAGATAACTCCGCTTCCTTTTCTTTTTCAATAACAATTCTTTTTTCGACAAGCATTATAAATCGCCTCCATTCCCAATCAACTGTTGCTATCGCTGTTGTATTTTTTAACAACAATTGTTATTTTAATTAGAATTTTATAGCAATTATTGTTATAAGTCAACGATAATTGAATTAAAAGTTTGACTTTTTTAACAACCATTGTTAAAATTCTATTTGAAAGTAGGTGAGAATCATGAATAAAAGAATCAAAACAATTAGAAAAACACTTGGCTATAATCAAAAGAAATTCGCTGAAATTCTTGGTATCGCTCAAACATCAGTAAGCTATCTAGAAAAGGATGGTGCCACAGTTACTGAACAAAATATCAGATCTATTTGCAGTCAATTCCATGTCAATGAACAATGGTTAAGACATGGTGAAGGAGAAATGTTCATCAAAGATAACAGGATATACTTGGATCAATTTTTATTACAAAAAGGAATAAAAAAAGAAAATCTAGAAGATGTTATCGAATTAATAAATACTTATTTCGATTTAGATCCAGTCCTACGGACAGCTATCTTGGAGATGTTAAAAAATAATAAATCAAAAACTTCTTATGCAAATTCATCAATCATACAAAATAAAATTAATGATATGAATGTTGAAGCTGCTGAAGAAGCATATATAAAAAGCATCTCAAATTCTGCACCGAAAACAGGCTCTACTGTTTTCCGTATCATCAAAGACAACAACAATCAAAAACAAATCAAATAAAAAGAGACTAATCTAATTAGTCTCTTTTCTAAAATTTAAGGAAGGTGTGGTTAAAATGAAAGTGGCATTGTATGCTCGTGTTTCAACAGAGCAACAAATTGAAAACTACAGTATCCCACTCCAAATTGAACGTATTAAAGGATATTGTATTTCACGCGGATGGGATCAAATAGAAGAGTACATAGATGCTGGGTATACTGGATCTAATATCAATCGTCCAGCATTAGCAAAGTTGCAACAGGATATTAAGAGCGGATTAATAGATGTTGCTATTGTTTACCGATTAGATCGATTAAGTCGTAGTCAACGGGATACTCTCTTTCTTATTGAAGATGTTTTTCTACCTAATAACGTAGAATTTATTTCTATCTCCGAAACAATAGATACTAGCACTCCTTTTGGTAGAGCCATGGTTGGTGTCCTGTCTGTATTCGCTCAATTAGAACGAGAGACAATCACTGAACGTTTAAGATCAGGACGATACAAAATGGTTAAAGAGGAAGGTCTATGGTCAGGTGGTGCTGATGCTAGTCCTTACGGTTATACTCGACTTGACAGAGGGGTATTAGTTGTTAATGAAGAAGAACGAAAACATATTATAAGAATATTCGAGGAATACGTTAAACTAAAGTCCTATATTAAAGTTCAAGACAAACTATTAGAAGAAGGTTTTCCACTACTACGCCCCCAAAGAATTGTCAATTTATTAAAAAATAGATTATATATTGGTGAAGTTTCTTTTGCAGGACAATGGTTTCCAGGAACACATGAGCCTATTATTTCTAAAGAACTCTTTGAAGAAGCTCAACGAATAAAAGAAAAATATAAAGGTATTAATTTTGGGAAAATCAAAAACAACTCTTTGAGACAAAAAGTTGTTTGTGGTTGCTGTGGAGAAAATTATGTATCTTATGGTCATACAGATAAGTTAGCGGATGGGTCTAAGGTCAGATACTATTACATGATTTGTCGTAGAAGAAAAATGCCTCGCTATTACCCTAGCAAATGTTTTAACAAGACTTGGAAACGTGAAGATTTAGAGTCTTGGTTATTCGATAAGATACTCGGACTAAATAACAAGAAAAATTTAAAAGTTCGAAAAAATAAAAAAATAGATTTTCAAAAAGACTTTCTCGAAATAGATAAAAAAATTAAAAAGGTTCTTGATTTATATGTAGATGGGGTAATAGATAAAACTAGATTAGATGAAAAAATTAACGAGTTAAATAAACAAAAAAATGAGCTCATTAAACAAAGAGAGAACCGCTCTAATCGTGATGAATTAATTGCTAAGTTATTTGAGAACAAATTACCTGATTTAAGACATTCTTCAGTAGAAGAACGAACTTATATTATTGATCTCTTAGTTAAGGACATCATCATAACAGAAAATACCGCAGAAGTGAATTGGAACTTTTAAGATTTATTTCGGTTTTCAACCACCGGCAATACAAACCGCCCAATTCATACCTATATAACCTTTATTTAGTATCTCTTGGCTAAAATTCGAACCCTCCTGTTGCAAGGTCGATAATTGAAAATCAGCATTCAAAACATGCGCATTATGAGTGATCGTGGCCTTCCTTTTCGAACGATACAACAAACTATGTTGATTAATCTGCTTAAAATCCAAACACTCCCGGCAATACGTCAATCGCTCACCACGATACACATACTGACCAAAGGATTTCTCATTTAAGCACCGTGAACAGAACCAATGTCCGTCACGTTTTTCAAGGCCTTTGATTACCTCAAGTTCTTCTTTATCTAAGCGTCTATCATTCGATATCATCTCATATTCCTGCGCTGTCCACTCACGGCCACACAAATCTTGCATCAACATCACTCCTTACCTTAACATACGTCAACCCTTCTTTAATTCCTTTAAAAAAGTGAGGATAAAAATCCTCACTTAATAGTCTCAACTTCACATCGTGCTAATAACTCTTCATAATCCTTTAAAATAACGTGTGCCGTTTCAAATGTCATCGCATTTGCACTCGATAAAGCAATCGCTTTTTTTAACATCACTGCCGGCTCATCACCTTCATCAAACGAAATACACATAGAAGCAACAACCGTATCACCACAACCTAGCGTACTTTTAACATCAACATCAGGTGCCAATCCTTTCCATACACCCTTTTGTGAAACTAGCATGGCTCCCTCTTTTCCAAGCGAAATCAATACATACTCAATCCCTTCTTGGCAAAGATGTTGTGCAAACTCAATCATTTCTTCTTGCGTTGCTGATTTCACTCCCATTAATTCAAACATCTCATCTTTATTCGGCTTAATAAGTTTAGGCTTTTGCTTAATCGCAACCTTTAATAAAGCTCCTGATGCATCTACAATAACCGTATGACAATTTGCTTTTGCAAGTTGAATCAACTCCGTAAAATAAGCTTCATCAACTCCACGAGGGGCACTACCACAAATCGCCACAACACTACTCACCTTAGCAAGCTCCTCTACTTTATGAATCAATGCCTCTTTTTCAGCAGAACTCACCTCAGGGCCCTTCTCTAAAATTTCCGTTCGTTTCCCTGACTTATCAAAAAGCTGAATATTTGTACGAGTCTGCCCTTCAATCGCAATAAAATGATCATTAATTTTCTCATCTTCAAAACACTGTTTAAAAATAGGGGCTACAATTCCACCTAAAAAGCCTGTTGCATTAACTTCACGTTTAAAATCACGTAAAACTTTCGCCACATCAATTCCTTTTCCTGCAGCTGAACTATTTAAAATATCGGCACGATTTGTTTCTCCAACCTGAAGACTTTCAGATTCCATCAATTTATCTAAAGCTGGATTTAAAGTAATCGTCGTAATCATAGTTATCACACTCCTTCAGGTTTAGTATATTCCAAACAGAGTAAATCATTTACTAAAAAGACTGACTCTTTCGAGTCAGTCTTCAAAAATTATTTTACTTGTTTTTTATCATTCTTATTTCTTTTAATATAAGAAACAAAACCAAGTAATGTTGAAAAAACACCTAACGTCATCCATCCCATTAACGTATAACCTGTTGCAGGTTTATTAGTCGTTGTTGATGATTGAGTGGTTGAATTAGTATTTTCTTCTGGTTTTGGTGTTTCAGGTTTTGAATCATCTGGTTTTGATGTATCCTTTATGAAAGAATTCAAATAACTAATCACATCGCTTTGATTAGTGTCCACAGTTAAAATTAAAGAAATACTTTCATTAGCACTTGTTAATAAAACTGAATATTGAACTTCATTACTTCTAGTTTTCAACATAGATACACTTACTGTAAAATTAGATAATTTCTCAAACATTGATTTAACATCTGATAAACTTGCACCTGTTATATCTAAAATTAACGGTTTATTAACGACTCCTGTTCCTGTTACTGGTTTAATAACCGTTGAATCAATCGCATCTTTAATTGAATCTGGGATGATATAATTTGGTTTTTCAGGTACAACTGGCTCTTCAGGTTTTGGTGTTTCAGTTGAACCATTTGAACTAATCTCGGTTCCAACTGTAATAACAGTTGGCTCTGTTTTATTTGTTGCCATAATACCTAAAAACTCTTCGCTTTCAAGCAATAAGGTTTCTAAACCATTAAAATCAAATCCACCCTTTTCATTAATCGTTGGATAGTTTTTCATATCCACATTTTCAAACCAACTAGATGGAACAGATTCCCCATTAATATTTTTACCATCAAGATAGTTAGTTTCACTTGCTAAACTTGACTGTCCAGTCAACTTAATATCATCTACTTTACCACCGTTATAAGAAACAAAGTGATCTAACTTATAGTTTGTTTCTTTATAAGATGTATATAATGAAAGGTTTGTTCCACCGTTATTAAATGAGACAGTATTATAAACTTGAACGTCTGGTCCGCTGTTACTTGTAACTCCTTTAGCATAGTTGTTGAATGAAATACTATTTCTTAGAATGTGATTCCCCGGCATACTTTCTCCACCAAGTTTAAATCCATTTCCTTCACCCACCACTGTTTTCTCAGGATCTGTTGTCAAGTATCCATTTTCATACGCAATTGAAGACTCAACAACAACTTGTCCGATGCTTCCTGATGTTGATTTAGCATATAAATCCCAACCATCATCAATATTGTTATGAGAAATACAGTAACGGAAAATATTCCCAATACCTGCCGTGATTTTAGCTGCAAACCCATCTGCATCATTAGCATTAGCATCCATGTTGTCATAAGACTCAACACTTTGTACTAAGTTATAGCTTGGCCACATACTCTTATCTTCAGAAGCCGAGCCACTAATTTGTACTCCTGTCGTTCCATTTTTATAGACTTTCAATTGTTCAACAATATTATGATTCCCTTGAATTAATAATGGTTTTGCATTATCTTGTGAATTACAAATTTCAAATCCAAAGAAGTGCCAATAGTCAGCATTAATAGTAAATCCACCTTTTGGTGATTGTGATAAATCAATCACCACACGTTTACCAGGTTCGGCCATTAATGTAATCATCTCATCAGCTGTTCCGTCATGTCCACGGTCAATCGTAATGGCTTCTGTCAAATAATATGTTCCTTCAAGTAAGACAATTTCCTGTCCCGGTTGAGCATACGCAACTGCCGTATAAATATCCAGTGGATTTTCTTGACTTCCCTCTCCATTTTTGCTTCCTGTTGTTGAAACATATAATGCATTTTCGCTAGTTCCAAATGACTGATAATCAACACTTACATTTAATGATATTGGTTCTAATGACGAAATTTGTTGATGACTTTCAAACGTCGGTTGGTCTATACTTGGTACAAATTCTACTGAAAACTTATTCGTTCCTTTATCTAAAGTTAATTCTTTCAAAATACGTTGTGAACTTTCTAATGAAATATTTTGATATAGAATATTTCCTTTCTCATCTTTAATCGTTGCAGTTCCGGCTACATTTGAACGTAATGATAAATCATAATCTGCTTTTGATGTTGTTTTCGTTGTATCACTAGAGATAGTCGGTGTAATATACTCAACCGGTCGCTCAAGTGCTGCATCATCTTTATCAGGAGATATAACTGTTAAGTTAATATCTGAAACCGTGACTTGAACTCCTCGTGATGCCATGACTCCAACATATAAAGTATCCTCATTTTGTACAGTTAATAGTTCATTATCATAATCATAATAAATGACTTCATTCGTTGTATCATTATTCAAAATAGCATGATATCCCGTATTTGATTTACGAAGAGTTAATGTGTAAACATCCCCTGCTGTATAGTGAGGCTTAGATGGATCTGGGAATTGATTCTGATTAAAGTTCCAATCAAAGACTGACGTATTAATTAACTGACGATTACTTGATGGTACTGATGCTCCTTCTTCATAACCTGTAACAAAACGTCCCCCTGGAATTCCGTTATATGTCGTTGTACCATTCTTATAACGCGCAAACACAGCTCCAGCAGAGTTATAATAACGTGCACTTGAATTCCCTGTCACAAGACTATCCAGGGCTATAACTCCAAATCCAGATTGTCCATCATAAGTTTTTCCGCCTACAGTTGTTGCATCAACTTTAAATGTAGCCGTAAATGTGAAATTTTCACTAGTTGGTAATTCAGTGTAATAGAAAGTCATTCCATCTTCACTATCTGCAATTTTACCATTTGAAGCTGCAATCGTCACACTTCCATCTGTATTTTGAGTGACAGTTCCTGATGCATTTGATCCTACGTTCCCACTTTTCCATTCAAATTGTTGTTCTGGAATTTCAGTATCATTCTTCACTTCATAAAGTTTATAAATATTATTTTGTTGATTTTCATCAATTGGATTCCAGTCACTAGTATAAGCATCTAATCCTTCTACGGTTTTAGCTGCACCTTTTGCAAACACGGTTTCAATACCAATAGATGTAGCCTCTTCAGGTGTTAATAAAGAACGAGTATCTGATAATTCAAATCCTGGTCCATAATTTCCAAATTCATAAAATCTTGAATCCTTCGCTAATGAAGTTGAACTCATATCATCCCACCCTTGTGTTGTGATATGACTACCTAAATAATTATTAATATAAATAACTGATGGAGTTACTGTATAAGTCGCACTACTTGGTCGCCAAGGTCTTCCTAAAGAAACTGATTCATCACGAATATCATCTAATCCAATTAATTTTGAATTAATCACTAAATAACCATATTCATCTCTATCCCAGGTACTGGCTGCTGTAACATAGCCATTACTTACACCATTCGGAGATTGACGATTATAAGATGCAATTTCACAACTATTAAAAATAGCTTGTGCACGTCCAAAGATAAAGTCTACGTCACCTTCAATATAGCAATTATAATAATATTGACGCGCTGCAGATTCTTGACTACTCGTGTTAGCTAATAGTGTATCTTGATTTCCGATAAATCGAACATTAATCAACATACTTTGGTCAGCTTGATTATGAAAAGCTACTGCTTGTTCATTAGCCTCACCTTTTTCAACAAATGAGTTTTCAATTGTAATATTTTCTGCACTGAATCCAATCGCCTTTGCTTTCACAGTAACACTTGCACTACCACTAGTTCCATATTTAATTCCTGTTTCAGGATTAATTGTTCCATGAGCAGCATCATATGTCCAAATTGTTTTTTGTGCATCTTCTCCGATAATACTAATATAAGGGGATTCAATGATTGCTTTTTCTTTGTATACTCCATTTTTAACAAAAATAGTGACACGTTCTTGATTACTAGATGAAACAGAATTTACAGCTTCTTGAATACTGCCATAAGTTGCAATTCCATTAACCTCTTGACCTGCTACACCTTGAAAAGAGGCATCAACGACTTTGTCAATATTTTCTTCAGTAAGATAAACAAGATTATATGTTTTCAATGTTGTTTTACCATCTGATGTTGTGTGGTAAATCTTAATCTCATTTCGACCGTAATCTAGTTTGAAGATTTGCTCAAATAACTCACCTGCTGCTTTTGAAGCAGAGTCAACTAAAACCTCACCATTTTGTTCAATCTTAATTGTTCCATCTAAATTAGTTGATCCTTCTAATGTAATATGTGATGTAAACACGGTATCATTTGGTTCTTGTACCATATTAAATTGTGCAGCATCTTTTCCATATTGAAGATTCAGAGGATTACTGTTATTTGGTAAGCCTGCAATAGCTTGTGAGTCATGCCCCGCTCCTACTGCATTTTTTGCCGCTATCTTATAATAATAGGTAACAAAATTTTCTACATTAGAATCTGTGTACATTAATTCACTCGATTCAATAGTTGCAATTTCTTCATAGATACCATCTTTTTCATTTGAACGCTTGATTATATAATGCGTGGCTTCATCAACAGCATTCCACGTTAACGTAACATGTTGATCACCACTCATTGCTTGAACATTTTCAACTGTTTCAACAGGCATTTCAATCAATTCAGAATCATAGTAAACTTTCTCAGCTGTGGAAATCTTCACATGATCAAATGTTGCTGTAGCAGGCGTGTCACTTCCCCCATTGGCAACAAACATTCCGACATACCATGTATCTGCAGTCATAGAAACAGTTTGTCCTTTAAATACAGTGTTATCACTTGGGAAAGTTGGATCCTGTGAAACATAGTATTTAAAAGAATTACCGCTTTTTTCAATCTTAATATACAACTCTTTATTACTACTATTTAAATCGTTAGAAATAGCTGAAGCTCCTGTTTTCCCGGCTTCCCCATCACGATATCCATAACGATATTGATCTTTACTATGATCTAAATAAAGTGCAAAGTAATCTGCATTAGCACTTGTATTATCCGCGCGTACGACTAATCCAGCTTGCCCCTTATTAGCATTAGTCATATCAAAATCTGCAAGACGTGCAACAATCGTGACGTCACCTTTTACTTCAAAATTAACAAACTGATAACTATCTGTTGCACCCAAATCCTTTCCAATCACATTTCCTGTTCCTGTAATGACAAATTGTTTTAACTCTTTATTAAATACGGCATTTCCATTTCCGTCCGTACTATTAATTACCGTATTATTAAATCCTGTTGGTAAAGAACTAGATTCTAAATTTACAGTTGGTAGCACTTCTTCAAAAACTTCTTCTTGAGTTGAATTTTCTAGAATATCAGATGCAATCTCTACTTCAATTGATTCTTCTACATCAATTACAATTTCATCTTCCTGTAGAACTTCAATTACTTCTTCAGTCTTATCTTCTACCTCATTATCAATCATTTCATTTTCAATAGTTTCACTATCTGTCTCCTGAATGATTTCATCTGCTCCCAGATTAATACCTTCATCGGCAGTAGCTTCAACTCTAATAGTACTTACCTGAAAGTTAGATGTTAAAATTGAAATGGCAAGTATCGCTGATGTTCTTTTTTTAGCTGTTTTCAAATTCACGAATAATTCCCCCCGGATTCACTACTTAAGTAGCATCGTTCATTTTACGAATAGTTTTTCATTTCCTTCTTAATTAACCGATTAAAATTCTTTACTCCCTCCATTCTAATTTCACATTAATTCACAAGATAATAATGCCACACTGTAAACGGTTACGTTGTCGAACCATGACAGAAAAGAGGAAAAAAATTCGCTTTAACGTGCGGCATTCGTATTTCCGAATATAGTAGTTTTCCTAATACACTTTAACCATATTTTGAAGACAGAAAAGTCTACTTTCTTTTATCTTGGCGAAAAAAAGACTGACCCTTTGGAGTCAGTCTTTTAAATTATTTTACTTCTTTTTGACGTTTATTATAAATTACGTATGCTACATATCCAGCAACGATAAATGCAATACCACCTAACATCCATCCCATTACTTGATATCCTGTTTCGGGTTTACCTGTTGATGGGTTTGAAGTCGTTGAATGATTTGTTGAGTTGTCGTTTGAATTATTGTTGCTTCCATCTGTGTTTCCACTATGATTTCCACCTGAATTAGAACCGCCACCTGAAGTGTTAATTAATGAATTTAAATAATTTACAACTTCAGTTTGAGATTTTGAAACTGTTAAAATTAATGAAATAGTTTCACCACTTCTTGTATTTGGAATTAATTGAATAGAATACTGGAATTCATTTGATGCTTCCGCTAATAAAGTGACTTTAACCGTATATCCTTGGAATCCATTTATCATTTCTTCAACATCTGTTAAAGTTGCACTTGATGCATTTAACATTAATGGACTTTCCACTGATCCATTTCCTGTCATTGGTTTAATCACAGCTGTATTAATTGCCCCTAAAATTGAATCAGGAATACTATATTCAGGAACCTCTGGATTTGGAATTTCTGGCGTTTCATCATCAATAACCACTAATTCATCAGTATCGCGAACACGAATACGTGATCCTTCTGGGTCCTCTGCTGATAATCCAACAGCATATAACGTATCTCCTACTGAAATACGTGATTTCCATGAATCAATCTCATCTACTTTACTTCCACCAATATATCCATTGATGAAGACACGAGCTTCTCCACTTCCATCATTAACAAAGATATTTCCTTTTTCAGTATCAATTCGAGTTACTGTTCCTTTCACGGCTACTAATAAACCTTCAGTTTCTTCTAACATACTATCTGCAGTTGACATGAATGTTGGTTTCACTAAGTTAATTGACTCATCAAGAATTTCAACATCTAATGCTTCATTCACATTTCCTAATTGAGTATCACCTTCATAAGCTCCAACCACACCTGTAATACGTACTTTTTGTCCAAGTTTTAATTTTAAATTTGAAATTGGGTGAATCGTAATCCCACCGGTTTCATCTTGTACATAAATAACATCAAAGAACGTTGTTTTTGAGTTAGAGTTCCCAGCAGTCACATAACCTTCGATTGTACGAGTTTCACCTGCTAAATCTGGCATATTATCCCCATCTAGATCAGTATGAAGTTCTTTAATAGGGGTGATTTGCGCTTCTTTCGCTGGCGCTAAATCATTGATTAAATTTGTTACAATCGTACGGTTTGAATAATCATTCTTTGGATTCATTTCGAAATCTGAGAAGAACGTTACACCCGACGCTACTACTTTAGATCCATTTGGTAAAGTTTCAACTGCTAACGCAACCATGTCACCTGGATTTAATGGAGTATAATCGCCTTGTTTATCCGCGTCATCATTCGTTGTAGTCTCATGCCCTTTTACCACAACATCAACATTTGTTGCATCTGCCGGAACTAAAACTGAATTTCCACTATAGAAACTAAATTTATAATCCGTATTTTTTGAATTACCTTGCTCTATTTTTCCAAAATCAATTCCTTTTGTATAGGGACTTTCTTCATTATAATCATCGAAGTATAAACGGTATGCTTGCCCACCATTTTCAACTGGATCTACAACCTGATCATCATTGAATCGAATCGTTGCACCGATTGCCTCTAAAACTTTATTTCCTTGAGCTGCGTTTCCAAACTGACCCGTTTGATCTTTGTAATCAGCTTTAGATGTGATGATTAAATCCCCACCTGCTTCAACAAAGGCTTTAATTGCTACGACCTCTTCATTACTGTAAACAAAATCATTTTCTGGATCTGTAATAATTAAAACATCGATTCCAGTTAAAATTTCAGATGTAATTGTTTCAGTATTAATCTTAACAACTCCACCTTCTTGACCTACTAATTCAGTTACATAGTTCATGTTTCCAGCATAGTTTCCGGTTACGTATCCATTCATCTTACTTCCATCAATTAAAACATGGCTTACTTCACTTGAATCAAATGCTGTAATTTCAATACGCTCTGTATATTCACGAACAGCACCATTAATCGTTAATGTGAGCACTGCTTCGATCACATTTTTCCCTTTTTTCGTAATTGGGAATGTTGCTTTTAAAGAACCATTATTTGATGCTTCAATCATAGCTAATGAATCTGTTGCAACAGCTTCTGTTGATCCATTTACATAATATTCTACTTTAGCATTGGTAATAGCTTTACTTTCATTATTAAATACAACTGTTTCAACCGTTACCTCATCTCCTACTAATAATTTAGATGAGCTTGCTTCCACGTTTGAAATACCTACATTTTCTTTTTCCCCAATCCAGACTGGAGCAGTTACCGCGATATCTTTATCTCCCTGAACCACTTTTACATAATAGTAAGTTGATGATGCATCTGGAGTAAATGTTAACTTCCATTCTTTTTCAGTCGCATTTACATTTGTAACCTCATGAGCAACGCGCCCACCATCTGTGATTAATTGAATTTTATCAATCGTATCTCCAGCATCAGGATCTAATACTGTTACCACTACATTAGCTTCTGATTGCTCAGATAAAATAGACCCCATTGTCGCACCATTTAACTCATATGAAATCTCTAAATTCTCATCTTCTGTTGAATAAACACGACGTTCACGAATCGCTTCATATAGGCTTTCACGTGTTAACTCTTCCGCTTCAATTACAGTACGCGCTGTATTTGCATTTCCCCATAACCCTTTATGGTTATCTTGGTTATTTGTTGGAGCAACGTGCCATCCTTTATCTAACGCACGAGTATAATACTCATAAGATGGGAAATGTCCACTTCCACGAATCGGTCCATCACCATTCCCTACTTCAATCAATGTAATTAATTCATCCACTTGTTCATCATAGAATCCAAAGTCTACGAAATCACCAAATGTTGTTCCAGGATGGTTAAATTGTGAAACTGATTGTTCTTGCGTTTTTAAGGCATTATAATACGATTTTAAATCCATTGCTGCATTTGTACGCGTCTCAAACCCTGGTGTATTGAACGTATTCATATGTCCATACTTCCCAGTACCCGCTGACCAAGTCATTTCATAAGCATATAATGCTGTAAACACACCATCTTCATTATACTTATCAGCCGCTGCTAATCCTGTATTCCACTTCGTACTCATTGATCCATCAGCAATACTCGCTTGTGTATCATTATCAAATGAGTTTGAATGATCAGTTACCGCTAAGAAATCAACTTTTGCTTGATTTTTAGCATACGTATAAGCTTCATCGATTGTTCCTTGACCATCTGATAAATTTGTATGAGAGTGTAATTGTCCAAAATATAAATTTCGAGCAACATCAGCAACTTTAAAGCTCCACTCTTTTTCGACGGCATTTCCTACTTTATCTTCTAACTGTAACTTAATCGAATAAGTTCCATTTTCTAATTCTTTTTCAACTTGGTACGTTACCTCAGTTTCAGTAATTGTTGCCTTTTTAGTTACTTCTTCACCATTTAAGAATAACTTCACTGACTCTGTGTTAATTCCTGAACGATCAGAATATTTAGCAGAAATTTTAGGTGTTTTATTTTTACCTAAGTTTGCATTATCTGCTGGAGATAGACTCGTAATAAGAGGCGCAACCTTATCTAAATCAGAAATTTTAACCTGATATGTATCAGTCTGTGCTTTATTTCCTTCAGCATCTACTGCTTCAATATAATATTCCATTCCATCTGTTGATAAATCAGACTTAGAAATCGTGCCTTCATATAAACCGTCCACTAAAGCCATCTCAATTGTTCGGAACTTTTCAGTCCCTGCAACACGATAATTTAATGTTACTTTAGCAAGTTTACGATTATCTGATACATTGGCTTTAACCACTAAATCATAATCAAGATTTCCTTCTGCTAGGGCCGTATGTTCAATAACAGGTAATTCTGTATCAGGTTCTTTATCCTTTAATGAAGTAGCTACTAATTTTAAGTCATCTAATGAAACATTCATTTGACCTTTAGTCGTTACAACAACTTGTAAACGAGTCGCATTAGCTGGTACCTCTAACTCATGCTTCACAGCACTTCCAGTAATTTCACTAATCTCTGCTAACGTATGCCAAGTAGTTCCATAATCAGATTGATATTGAACCGCTAAAACTGTTGTTCCTGAAGCTTGAGAAGAATTTCCCTTCACAGTTAAGTAAAACTTTGCAGTATCACCAAGTCCAAACTCTTGCGTTTGAATAAAATGATCCTTTTGGTTCATCTTCAGTGCAGGTCCACTATAAGTTTCAGTTACATTTGTACTCCAACCATCAGCTAACGTTGGGAAAGAAGAAAATCCTTCATCAAAAACAACGATTTCTTCCACAACTGGCGTATTTTCTACAATGATTAATTTTTCAGCTACTAAACTTGGGTTAGCAGTTGATGTTGCCGTTAACATTGAACGTCCTTCAGCATGAGTTGTTATTTTTCCTTCAGGTGTTACAGTAATAACATTCTCATCAGTTGAAGCATACGTTACTTCTGTTTGTGTTGTATTTTCTGGTTGATACTCAACTTTTAACGTTGATTCAACCCCCACAGCAAGCTTAGAAGCTCCTGTTAGAACTAAACCTTCTAACGGAACAACATCTGGTGTTGGCTCACTTGGTAATTCTGCATCAGTAGAAGTAGATGTTGTTGTGACTTTAACATCATCAATCATCACATTCCCAACCACTTTATTAATCATAAATTGAACTTGTGTCACCGTTTGGGCAAGCTCAAAAGTTAATGTTTGTTTATCTTGAGAAATAACCTCTGATAAAATAGTTTCCCAAATCCCATTATTAAGAACTTTAACAACAAGCTCTGAAGAAAAATCACCATTATTTCCATTACCTTTTGCGACAAAAGATAACGTTCCTACATTATCTAATACAAACATCGGTGTTGTTAGTGTTTGTCCATTACTTCCAAGTTTAACAGATGGCGCAGCTAATCCACTATTTGAGATGTTATTATAGTTTGGACGTTGTCCATACGCATTTTCCTCTAACCACCCACTCGGCATTTCATTTATATAGTTATCAAAACCTTCTGATAAAACTACTTTCTGTACCGCCACTTCTTCCGCATGAACAAAGTATTTCGGTGTAGGGATTACAAATCCCGTTGTTGCGATACTAACAGCTAACACACTGTTTAATACCTTTTTAAAAATTGTTGTCCTCATAATATCCTCCATATTACTTATTTTCTGAAAATAAAAATGGCCTTTAATATTTTCAGATTTATTTCCATTATAACAATTTTTTGGAAAAAAATAATTAATTTATTGTTAAAAATATAAAAATTTTGTCATAATTTAGTAATATTTGTATAAAAAAAGTTGATTATCTCTAATCAACTTTTTTCATTTTACATAAATATGCCGTCACAACCACTGTAATGGGAACCGTTATAACAATTCCAATACTTCCTGATAATCCTTGAATTAATTCTGTGCCTAACACATCTAAGTTAACTAACTGTTTTTCACTAATTGATGCAGTAAAAATCAAAATCATCGTTGTTAATGATCCACCTGCTAAAGCTAAAATTAACGTATTCGTCATTGTACCAATCATATCAGTTCCAACATTCATTCCGCTTCGGACTAATTCTTTAAATGTTAATTGTTCATTTACTGAGATTAATTCAAATAACGATGAAGAAATTGACATCGCAACATCCATGACCGCCCCTAGCGATGCAATTAATATCGCTGCTAACATTAACCCTTTTATTTGAAGTTTACTAGTCTCTGACACATAGAGTAAAGCCTCTGTATCTTGCATCGTTCCACCTGATAAATGCGACCAATTTCCAAACAAATAGGCAATAAGAGTTGCAATTAAGACACCTGATAACGTTCCAATAATAGCAGCCAATGTCTTCTTATTAATTCCTGAAACAAGTCCTAATGTTACAAAGGTACTTAAAAAGACTATAATGGTTGCCGCTAATACTGGGTTCATTCCGTTTAACATTAACGGTAGCATTAAAAAGATAACACAAGTCCCAGTAAATAATAATGAAACAATCGATTTTACACCCTTTAACTTTCCAATCCAAGCAACTAATACAAAGAAAATAATCGCCAATATCACAATGACATGACTACGCTTATACGTATTTGTTGTTAAATCCATAATTTCGCCATCTTCTAGATAAGCTCCAACTATAATATCTGTACCTTTTTTAACCACTGTATTATATAGACGGCTTACATAATTTTTAAAAACATGTTGTTCTCCCGAATATGGCCCTTCGGTAATCTGAACCCGTATATTTTGTAATCCGACTGTGAATTCTCCTGTATAATTATCAGGTCCTAACTCTTCATCTATCACTTCTAAAACCGTTGCTTCATAATACTGAATATCCCGATTTAATCGATTAGGTAGATATCCTCCTTGAAAAATAGAATCCGATACAACGACAATGACAAAGCATGCTAGCAATGTCAAAATAATGGGCATAATCTCTTTCACCAATTTCTTCACAATTAATCCTCCTAGCTATAATCCTCACATACCTCTCCATAAAAAAAGGAATGTTGTTCATAATCATTATACAACATTCCTTTTTTTAACAAAATATTACATTATTATACAATTTTTTTATTCAGCATTTAACCACTTATCATTTTGCATGAAAATTGGTTTACTTCCACCATCGAATACATGATTCCCATAAAGAGCCGTTAAATAGGCTTTGAATTCATCTATATTGCTATATTTTGAAACAATGTAGGGTTCCATTGAGGCCACCTTTTCTAAAAATAAATATCCATCATCTGTTTTAATTAAAACACCCGTATGCCCAATAAATAGTGATTTATCCTCGTTGTAATTTAAGAAAACACTGATAATTGAAATATTATCGTCCGTCTCAAACTTTATCCCACGATTTTTCCATTCCTTTTGAATTTGTTTAACATGAAAACTTTGATCAGTCGTCTCTTTTGTTGAAATCGCCGTATAAAAGTTATGATAGGCACTTGCTTCTTCATCTGTAAACTGAATATTAGGATTTTCTTTAATAATCTCTTCATCAAATATTAAATTATTCATTTCGTCTGAGATAACGTCTTCTGTATCTATTTTAATTAGTTCCTTCATTAAGTTAAAAACTGTTAATCGGCAATTTTGATCTAAATAATCTGTTTGATTATCCCATTGTTCTTGAATATATGCATAATCAATCGATAAGTCAAAAAGATTAATTGTTTCAAATCCTACCTTCGTGTCTAGCGTATCCACAGCTAGTTTATTAAAATGATTGACCGATGTAAAAAATGAATTAATAGCTGACTGAGAAATACCATTTTCTAATAATAAAGCCGAAACTTTATGTTGAGTCTCGTCATCATTTAAGAATGAGTATGTAAAGGGGATAGATTGTTGCACTTCCGTACTTTCTTCTGATATTGATTCTAACTCTACTTTTTTAGAACTACATCCTGTAACTAATACAATAGCTGTTCCTACTAGTAAGAAATATTTCTTCATACTAAAATCCTCCACTTATTTAAAGTCTGTTTTATTATTTACCTATTAGACGCAAACATCAAGAAAAAAGTTTTAAAATACTAAAAAAGATTACTGAAATCAGTAATCTTTTTTTAGTATTATTTATGTTTTACCCAACCAACGGCAACTGCTCCTGGTCCCCCATGAACAGCTACTACTAATGAAATTGAATAGATATTAATTTCATGATTTGGATAAATTTCTTGTAATTCTGTTTGAACTGTTTTTGCAGCCTCTTCATTCCCAATATGCATCACAACTAATTGATAATCTTCTGTTAACTGTGCCTCTTTTGAAATTTCAATTAAACGCTTTAATGCCTTTTTAAACGTGCGAATCTTTTCAACAGCTTGGAATGTTCCATCAGGTTGAATTTGGCAAATAGGTTTAATTTGTAGTAAGCTACCTAATGCTGCTTCAACATTTGATAAACGTCCACCTTTACGTAAATTAGTTAAATCATTAATAGCTGCGTAAAATTGATTATTTTCACGAATCATTTCTAAGTATTCTAAAATTTCTTGAGCTGACGCTCCTTCTTTAGCTTTCATTGCTGCATAAACAGCAAACATACCTTGTGTATAAGTAACAGTACGTGAATCAAATACGTGAATATGCTCAGGGTTAACCATTTCTGCACATGTTAAAGCTGTTTGATGACTACCACTTAATTGACTTGAAATGTTAATATGAATAATATCTTCATACCCTTGTTCAAATAATGATTCATATAAAGCTATCGTTTGTCCTGGAGATGGTTGTGAAGTTGTTGGTAACCCGTTGTAATTGGCACTACGCTCAAGAAACTCCTCAGGAGACATATCAATAAATTCTCGATAAGACTCAGTTCCAAAAACCACCGAAATATAGTTAACATAAATATCTAAAGCTTTTACAGTCTCTGCAGGAATACAACCTGTACTATCAGATACAATCGCGACTTTTGCCATATCATTTTCCTCCCAAATCTAGTTTGCTAATTAAATTTTATATTGATCTGGCATCCAGCAAGCTCCTACGCCTCCGCGACCAAAGTGAATCGCCATAACTGGGCCAATTTCATTTCCTACATGAACTTCTGCTTGATCACCGCAAGCTTCTTCCATTAATTTTTTCAACTCTTGTGCTAACTCTAAATCATTAGAATAAGTAAGGCGAACAATCTGCTTACCAGACTTTTCGATTTCCTCTTTTAAATGTTCTACCATCCATTTTAATACACGTTTTTTTGTACGAACTTTATCCAAAACATCAAGCTGGGCATCAACTAACCCGATAATTGGCTTAATATTTAATAAATTACCGATACTTGCTGCTGTTTTAGATAAACGCCCCGTTTTAACTAACGTATTTAAGTCATCAATGACTAAACAAAGTGTTGTATGATTACGATAAAATTCAATCACTTTTAATAATTCATCTAATGATTTTCCTTCATCGATTAATTGACAAACTTTAATAATAATATTTTCTTCCCCAATTGATGCGGTATTTAAATCGATAACCGAAATACGTCCTTCTAATCCATCTACCATTGTACTAGCAATACGTGCCGCATTAACTGTTCCGCTTACTTTTGGTGTACAATGTAAACTTAAAATATAATCATACTCATCTTTGATTTGCTCATAAATCTGAACAAACACATCAGGTGATGGCTGTGATGTTGAGTATGATGCACCACTATCAATTAGATTAAATAACTCTTTATTATTGATTTCTTTATGCTCTACATAAGTTTGATCATTTACAATAACATTTAAATATCCATAATAAACATATGGATAGCGTTCTAAATCAGATGTCGTTAAATGCGTAAGACTATCTGTTACAATTGCAATTTTCATAATCCACCTCATTATCTTAACTATCAATATTATAACATATTTTATAATGACTCAAATATTCGACTTCATCTTAACGAACGAAAAATAGTTTTATTTTCAAAGCTTTCTGTTCTATTTTAACTTAAATCAAAAAAAAGTCAACTTTTTAAATACTAATCCTCTACTATAATATGAACTTTTCCATTATATTCATGCATTATATTAGAAAATACAAATTCCCTAAATAGTTGGTTTTTAATCTAGAATTCGATATAATTAAACCAAAGAACATGAGGTGATTACATGGAACGTTATTTAATGGTCGCACAAGATGGGGAAAATGAAATCATTGTAGATAAATCTCGTTTTATTTGTCACGTGAAACGTGTTTATAATGATCAAGATGCGATGGAATTTATCAAAGAAATCAAAAAAATCCATTGGAATGCCACACATAACTGCTCAGCCTATCAAGTTGGAGACTTCAACGAAATTCAAAAAGCAAATGATGATGGCGAGCCAAGTGGAACAGCTGGCGTTCCAATGCTTGAAGTCCTTCGAAAACAAGGAATCAAAAACTGCGTAGTCGTCGTCACACGTTACTTTGGTGGAATTAAACTTGGAGCTGGCGGCCTAATTCGTACATATGGAAAAGCCGTGTCAGAGGCGATTAAAGAACTCGGAGTCGTTGAGCGTAAAACAATGAAAACCATGTTCATCAATGCCGACTACACCCTACTTGGTACGATTCAAAATCGCTTAGAAGGAACAGACTACATCTTAAGTCAAGTTCATTATACAGATAAAATTTCAGTTGAAGTTTTAATCGATGTAGAAGCAGAAGAAGCATTTAAAAATTGGGTCATCGACATGACAAATGGAAAAGCAGACGTTATAGCTGGTGAAACATCATTCAGAGAAATTCCCTATCAACGAGAAAACTAAAAAAGACATTATCCACAAACTGGATAATGTCTTTTTTACTTCTGTTTTATAAAATTTTGATACCCAACAAATCCCTGTTCAATCTTATTCGCCCCTGCGTGATAATACGTTTTATCTTTTAAGCGATTCGGTAAATACTGTTGTTTCACGTAATGATTAGGATAATTATGAGGGAATTTATATTCTGTTCCAATTCCCAAATCTTTTGCCCCACCATAGTGAGCATCACGTAAATGTTTAGGAATGTCACCTACATTTCCTATTTTTAAATCTGCTAATGCCTCATCAATCGCAGAAATAGCAGAATTCGATTTCGGACTATTGGCAAGTAAAATAACCGCCTGAGCTAATGGAATACGTGCCTCAGGGAACCCTAGCTGCATCGCAGCATCCGTACAACTCTTAACGATCGAAACAGCTTGTGGATAAGCTAACCCAATATCTTCTGCTGCAATCACCAATAATCGTCTACAAATAGAAGTTAAATCACCTGCTTTAATCAAACGGGCTAAATAATGAATAGCAGCATCAGGGTCACTTCCACGAATCGATTTTTGAAAAGCACTTAACGTATCATAATGTTGATCGCCAAATCGATCATAAGAAAAGCCAGCTGTTACAGTACACTCTCTTGCAACTTCTAAATTTAGAACAAATCCTTCTGTCCTACAATTTGGATACAACGCAATCTCTAATGCATTTAAGGCCCGACGTAAGTCACCATTGGCTACATTTGCAATATAATTTAAAGCTTCCTCTTCTACCGTCAGTGGATACAAATAAAACTCTGACTCTACTAATTCAACCGCTCTCTTCAATCCATCTACAATCTCTTCAGGTGTTAAAGACTTAAACTCTAAAATTGTAGAACGACTTAAAATCGCACTAAAAATCGTAAAATAAGGATTCTCTGTTGTACTCGTAATTAATGTAATTTGACCTGTTTCAATATATTTTAGTAACGTTTGTTGTTGCTTCTTATTGAAGTTTTGAATCTCATCTAAATATAAAAAGATTCCATTCATTCCTTCCAGTGTATTCAAACTACTAATAATTTGTTTAATATCTTCAGTCTTTGCATCCGTCGCATTTAACTTATAAATCTTTTTATTCGATAAACTCGCAATAATATTTGCAATCGTCGTTTTCCCTGTACCAGAAGGACCATAAAAGATTAAATTTGGAATATGATTAACCTCTATTAACTTTCGTAAAATCTGCCCTTCTCCAATTAAGTGCTGCTGGCCAACTACCTCATCTAAAGTCCTTGGACGTATTAAATCTGCTAATGGTTTCATCATGAATTCCCCCTTCCCTTGTATTATGGTTAAATAAACTACAAATTTTCAAATATATAAATTCAGATTATCTTTTCACTACATCCCTCCCTACTAATAGAGGATAAATCTGTAGAAAAAAATCCAAAAATAAAGAGTACTTCAACAAATATAGATTCACTAATATTTTACTTACAAAACAATCATCAACTGCTAGTCAAAAATAATTTTGTTTCGCTATAGAAAAAAAAAGCTTCGGAAACCTCCGAAGCTTTTAAATGTTTTAACGACGACGAATCTTATCAATATGATCTAACATAATTCCTGTTCCAACTACTACACAGTGTAATGGATTATCTGCTACAAAGACAGGAACATGTAACTCATCAGCTAATAAGCGGTCAAGGCCATGTAATAAGGCTCCACCACCTGTTAAGACGATACCTTTATTCATGATATCAGCTGATAATTCTGGAGGAGTTTGTTCAAGAACATTTTTCGCTGCATGAACAATAATACGTACTGATTCACGTAAAGCTTCTTCTACTTCAGTTGATGAAATAGTAATTGTACGAGGTAATCCTGATACTAAGTCACGTCCACGAACTTGTAATTCTTCTTCGCGACCTTCTGGATAAACTGTCGCAACACTGATTTTAATTTCTTCAGCTGTACGATCCCCGATTAATAATTTATAATTTGTTTTAATATAATCAACAATGTCTTGATCAAAACGGTTACCTGCAATTTTAATTGAAGCAGATGTTACGATATCCCCAAGCGATAAAACAGCGATATCTGCAGTTCCTCCACCAACGTCGATTACCATGTTACCAGATGGTTTAGAAATATCCATCCCCGCTCCTAAAGCAGCAATTTTTGGTTCTTCTTCAATGAATACTTCACGTGCACCACATTTTTCAGCAGCTTCACGGATAGCATTTTTTTCAACTAAAGTAATGTTAGTTGGGCAACAGATCATAATACGAGGTTGTGAAAGCATTCCTTTAATGTTTAACGAATTGATAAAATGTTTTAACATCATTTCAGTTGCCTCAATGTCAGCAATAACTCCATCTTTCATTGGACGAACAACTTCAATTTTACCTGGTGTACGACCAAGCATTTGACGGGCTTCTTCTCCCGCTGCAATCATACGACCTGATTGAGCATCAATTGAAACTACAGATGGTTCTTCAAGAACGATTCCTTTACCTTTTTCATATATTAAGACGTTAGCAGTACCTAAGTCGATTCCTATATCTTTAGAAAATAGCATACTTTCCTTCCTCCAAACTAATTTTTCAGTATTAGTATGTCTAAATAATTCATCACTATTTTATATTTTAACACAAATATATTGAACCGACTACAACTTTTCCTTCTCCTCTTTAGTTTTTTCAACAAAAAAAGCACTAATGCTCATTAGTGCTTTTTTCGCTTTTATAAATCACTTAATTTTTTATTAATAGCAGATTGTGGGTCAATTTTAACTTCATCTTTCATAATTTCAAAGTGCACCACATTTCCTGCGTCTGGTTCAAGTTGTGAAAGTCCAGTTGTTCCTAATACATCTCCTTGAGAGACTGAATCTCCAACGCTTACCTTAACATCATAAACACCATTGTAAATCGTTTTCACTCCGTTAGCATGTTCAATTGTCACAATCGTACCTTTTAAGATTTCATCTTTTACCGATGTAACAGTTCCTGTAAGAGATGCTACAACATTAGCAACTTCATCATTTGAACTTTTGAAACTCATACCTTTTGATTCATGGCTATACATTGATTGACCAACAGGATAGTAGAAGAAACTTTGAGTTTGAACATCAGTTTCAACTGTGTCACTATAATAATATTTTGTTACCTCAATGTCTTCACTATCTAATGGAGAACTAATAACTTCACCTAATGCAGCGGCATCTACAGCCTCTGATTGATTATTCATCGTTTGTAATTCTCCATTGTCTGTATAGATTAAATCATTGTTATTCCCATTAGCTGGATTTTGAACTGTTAAGTCTTCCGATGATTGGTTCACATATAATTGAACTCCGGCAAATACAGCAGATGCTCCTAATAAGACTACAAGTGCTAAGCTAATAGGGTCAATACGTTTAAATAATTTTTTGTTTTTTACATTTGTCATTTTTTCTTTTAATTTCATAGTCATCACCTCACCGTTATGATGACCACTTTTTTACTAACTTATTCAATTTTAGGAATTTTTTTCAATAATATTAACATTTTGGTAATAATATTGGAGTATTTCTTGATAGTTTTTCCCTTGTTTAGCTAGTTGATTAGCCCCATATTGGCTCATTCCGACCCCATGACCGTAGCCATATGTCGTAATAAACACTTTATTGTCTTTAAATTCCAAAGAAAAATCACTTGATCTTAAACCTAGTTTTTCTCGAAATTCACGACCGCTATAGACAGTATCACCTACTGAAATCTCCTCTACATTACCTCCATCTGTATAACTTAAGATTTTAAAATCATTTTTTGTAAGACTTGAATCATTAAACGTATTACGTAATGCTGTTAAACTAAATTCAGTCACTTGCTCGTAAGTGGGGGCTGTTAAATCCCACTGACTACTGACACTTTTTAAGTATGGATATTCAACTGACCAATAATCTTCAGCATTTTCTGTATATCCATTGCTAATAGAAAAATAAAATGGAGTAATCATCTCACCATTGTATTCAATGATCTCTCCTTCCGTTTCAAGTACAGCTTGCTTCACTTTAGAATAGTATTTATCAAACTCATCTCCCCAACGTTCACGCATTTGAGATTCATCAAAATAAACTTGATGTTTAACTGTATCATGCATGTAATCTTCAGATTGTAGTTGATTGAGTGTATAAGTCCTTGCGGCAACTGCTTGAGCCTTTAAAGCTTCTAACTCATAGGCAGCTGGCATTTCACCCGCGACAACACCCACGATATACTCTTCAAGCAACAACTCTTCATAACTATTACTCTCTTCACGAAAAACAGTCACAACATTTTCTTTTGAGGCTTCAGTTTCTTGTGAAGAATCTACATTTTGAGTAGGGAGATGCATAACTTTCTCTACAACAGTTTGAGTTGAACAATAGATAATTTGAGATAACATCGGAATTATAACTAGTAATAAGATAAAAGATAAAATTAGAGCTGGTATTTTTTTCATATTCATCACCTATCTATTATGAATCAGTATTTGGTGTACTATTCAACTCTATGCATAGGCGATAAAGATATGACTAAACCATCAGCTTTTTATTAAAAAATTGATTTAAGTAATGTAAAGATATCAATAAAGTAATCAATAAATAATTTTGAGATACTTACGGTTAATACAATATACAAAATAATCACATCATTACGATGAGTCCCTCTTTTAAATAATTTTTCTAGTTGTAAAGACATTAACATCTTAAACACAATGGGTAAGACTAAGATGTACCATATAATCATAAAATAAGCTTGAACATTCATAAAATCCCTCCGATACTAGTTTACACATGCTCTAGTAGTGATAAAAAATAAAAACTATAAAGAAGCTTATAAAAATCATTTTACATCCTATCTGAGTTTATTTAAATCATTTTAATAAATTTCCCGAGATAAATGTAAAAAAATCCCACAATTCAAAATTGAAATGTGGGATTTTTTTATTTATTCAGAAATTCTTTTTTCACCAACTCGTATTTGGTTAAGAAGTTTAACGATTTCCATTTCAGATTTAATTAAATCTTCACGTGTTTTAGCATTTTGTTTTTGACGTTCAGTACGTTCAAGATCCATTTTAGCACGTGCAACATCAATGTCTTCAGCCATCATTGCATCATTTGATAAAACATTAACATGGTTATTAGAAACCTCGAAAATACCATTATCAATTGCAATATATGAACTTTCCCCATTCATATCAATACGTAACTCTCCAACACCAAGTGGTGTCATCATTGGAATATGATTGTATAAAACAGCAAAATCACCGTCAATACCACGTGCAAAGATGCGTTCTGCTTCTCCATCGAATACAAGTTTATCTGGTGTTACTACGCGAACCGTCATTACTGACACAGTACCACCTCACACTATTTCATCTTATTAGCTTTTTCGATTGCTTGCTCGATTGTTCCAACTAAACGGAATGCTTCTTCTGGTAAATTATCATGTTTTCCATCTAAGATTTCTTTGAATGCGCGAACTGTTTCAGCAACTGGTACATAAGAACCTTTTAATCCTGTAAACTGTTCTGCTACGTGGAAGCTTTGAGATAAGAATAATTGAACACGACGTGCACGGTGCACAACTTTTTTATCTTCTTCACTTAACTCATCCATACCTAAGATAGCGATGATATCTTGTAACTCACGGTAACGTTGTAACATCATCTGTACACGACGAGCTACATCATAGTGTTCTTGTCCTACGATGTCTGGTGATAAAGCGCGTGAAGTTGAAGCAAGTGGGTCTACCGCTGGATAGATACCCATTGCAGCAATACGACGCTCTAAGTTTGTTGTCGCATCTAAGTGGGCGAATGTTGTAGCTGGCGCTGGGTCAGTATAGTCATCCGCAGGAACGTATACTGCCTGAATAGAAGTGATTGATCCTTCTTTAGTTGATGTGATACGCTCTTGTAATTGTCCCATCTCAGTTGCAAGTGTTGGTTGGTAACCTACCGCTGAAGGCATACGTCCTAAAAGGGCAGAAACCTCAGAACCTGCTTGCGTGAAACGGAAGATATTATCGATGAATAATAATACGTCTTGTTTTAACTCATCGCGGAAATATTCAGCCATTGTTAAACCAGTTAAGGCAACACGTAAACGTGCTCCAGGTGGTTCGTTCATTTGTCCGAATACCATGGCAGTTTTATTGATTACTCCTGATTCAGTCATTTCATGGTATAAGTCGTTCCCTTCACGAGTACGTTCTCCTACACCGGCGAATACTGAAATCCCACCATGCTCTTGAGCGATATTGTTAATTAATTCCTGAATTAATACTGTTTTCCCTACTCCGGCACCACCGAATAAACCGATTTTACCACCTTTGATATAAGGTGCTAATAAGTCTACTACTTTGATTCCTGTTTCAAGGATTTCAACAGTTGTTGATAACTCTTCAAATTTAGGAGCTTCTTTATGAATTCCTTCATGTGGTGTTCCTGCTGGAACCTCACCTTTATTATCTACTGGTTGACCTAATACGTTGAAAATACGTCCTAAAGTTGCTTCTCCTACTGGTACGCTAATTGCATTTCCTGTATCCACAACTTCTAAACCGCGGACTAACCCGTCTGTTGCATCCATTGCGACAGTACGTACAACACCATCACCAAGTTGCACTGCAACTTCAAGTGTTAATGATTTACGTTCCCCACCAACTTCATAATCAACAGTTAAGGCATTGTAAATAGCAGGAAGATGGTCTAAACCAAACTTCACGTCTACTACTGGTCCGATTACGGCTACAATATGACCTGTTGCCATTTGTAATGACCTCCTTTTATTCTAAGGCTGAAGCTCCACCGACAATCTCAGTGATTTCTTGAGTAATTGCTGCTTGCCTTGCTCTATTGTAAACTAACTGTAAATTCTTAATGATTTCAACTGCATTATCAGTTGCATTTTGCATCGCATTCATACGAGAGGCATGCTCTGAAAGCTTAGCTGTAATCGCAACACCATAAATAGTTCCCTCTAAATATTTCGGTAAAATGGCATTGATTACATCTTCTTCTTTAGGTTCAAATGAATATTGAGCCTTTGATTTCTCTGCTTTCTTTGACTCTAAAGGTAAAATTTGTTTTGTCATAGGTTCTTGAGCGATTTTTGAAACGTAATGGTTATAAACCACTACGACCTCACTAATAACTCCAGCCATATAATCTCCGATTACTTTATCCACAACCGGTTTAATGTCTTGATATACAATGTCATCTGGAACGAAAACAAATTCATTCTCAACGACTAAGTTAGAACGTTTTGCATAATCAAATCCTTTGCTACCAATCATATAAAGTTTAGATTGATCGCTTGGTTTTGAATCAATTTGTTGTTGCAAAAGTTTTAAAACATTACTATTATATCCACCTGCAAGACCACGATCTGAAGTAATAACTAAGTATCCAGTACAATTAGCTTCACTTTTTGATTTAAAGAAAGGATGGTGGCTCATGCTAGATGAGCTTGAAATATTTCGCACCATATCCTCTAACGTTTCCATGTAGTGGTGATAGTTTTTAGTTTTAGCTTCTGATTTCGTTAACTTCGCCGCTGAAACCATTTGCATGGCTTTAGTAATCTGACTCGTATTTTGAGTCGAATTGATTTTATCTTTTATATCACGCATTGATTGAGCCATACTAGTTCACCGTCCTTATTTATTAATTGAAAACGGCTTTAAAGCTCTCAATTGCTTCGTTTAATAAATCTGTATCTGGTAAATCTTTTGTATCACGAATATGTGCAAAGATTTGTGGACGTTCATTTTCTAAGAATGTGTATAATTCTTTTTCAAAACGAGCGATATCTGCTAATTCGATGCTATCTAAGAATCCATTAACTAATGCGTAGATGATACATACTTGTTTTTCAACCGCAACTGGTTGATTAACACCTTGTTTTAATACTTCAACTGTGCGTTCCCCGCGAGCAAGTTTAGCACGAGTTGACTCATCTAAGTCAGATCCGAATTGAGCGAAGGCTTCTAATTCACGGTAAGAAGCTAAATCAAGACGTAATGTCCCCGCAACTTTTTTCATTGCTTTGATTTGAGCAGATCCCCCTACACGTGATACTGATAACCCGGCATCAATCGCAGGACGGATACCAGAATGGAAGTAATCTGATTTTAAGAAGATTTGTCCATCTGTAATCGAAATAACGTTTGTTGCAACGTATGCTGATAAGTCACCAGCTTGTGTTTCAATGAATGGTAAAGCAGTAATTGATCCTGCCCCTAACTCATCATTTAACTTCGCTGCACGCTCAAGTAAACGAGAATGTAAGTAGAATACATCCCCTGGATATGCTTCACGACCTGGTGGACGTTTTAATAATAATGATAACTCACGGTAAGCAGCTGCTTGTTTAGATAAATCATCATAAATAATTAATACGTGTTTACCAGCGTACATGAACTCTTCTGCCATCGCAACACCTGAATATGGTGCAACGTATAACATTGGAGATGGTTGAGAAGCTGATGCAGATACAACGATTGTATAGTTCATTGCATCATGTTTCTTTAATGTTTCAACTACTGAGTTTACAGTAGATTCTTTTTGTCCAATAGCAACATAAATACAGATAACATCTTGACCTTTTTGGTTTAAGATTGTATCAACTGCGATTGCTGTTTTACCAGTTTGACGGTCACCGATGATTAACTCACGTTGTCCACGTCCGATTGGAACTAAAGCATCAATCGCTTTGATCCCTGTTTGTAATGGTTCATGAACTGATTTACGAGCCATTACTCCTGTTGCTTTTGCTTCTGTTGGACGATATTTATTCGTATCGATTGGACCTAATCCATCGATTGGATTTCCTAATGCGTCTACAACACGTCCGATTAATGCCTCTCCTACTGGAACAGACATGATACGTCCTGTACGTTTAACTTCGTCACCTTCACTAATTGAACGGTACTCCCCTAAGATGATAACCCCAACGTTATCTTCTTCAAGGTTTTGTGCCATCCCAACAGCACCTGAGGCAAATTCAATAATTTCCCCAGCCATGACATTTTGAAGACCATGAACACGAGCGATTCCGTCCCCAACTGTTAATACCGTACCAGTTTCAGTTACATCTAATACTTGCTCATAGTTTTTAATTTGCTCGCGCAAAATTGCACTAATTTCTTCCGGTTTGATGGCCACCAATGCTCACCTCTATTCTATTTTAACTCAACGTTCATTAGATTTTGTTTTAAGTTTTTTAATTGTAACTTAATTGTGTTGTCATAAACAACATCTCCTAAGTTTACTTTATAACCACCAAGTAATGATGGATTAATAACTACGTTAAGCTTAACTTTTTGGTTTAATTTTTTTGTAAAAACATATGTTAACTGATTTAACTGAGCATCACTCAATGGAACAGCTGAATAAACAGTTCCTTCAACAATGCCGAAATGCTCATTAACCATTTGGTTAAAGGCAACCACAATTTCATTTAATAAATCGATACGGTCTTTATCAATTAATACCATTAAAAAATTAACTGAAATTTGTGGAGTATTTGATGAGAAAATAGATTTAATTAATTGTTTTTTCTCTTCTTTATCTAGTTTTGGAAGTGTTAAAACATTTAAGAATTGTGGTTGTTCTTTGATAGATGAAACAATCACATTAAAATCATTTTTAACTTCTTCTAAAACATTTTCTTCTAAAGCAATATCATATAAAGCTTTAGCATAAGTAGAAGCAATTTTACTCATGGCTTCCACCTACTTTAGATACGAATTGATTAAATAATTCATCGTGTGCTTTTGCATCGATTTCTTTTTCAATCATTTTTTCTGCAGAACTTACTGCTAACTCAACGATATCCTCACGAATACTCGCATAAACAGCCTTACGTTCTTGTTCGATATCGGCTGATGCTTTCGCTAATTTTTGTTGAGCTTCCATGCGAGCACTTGTCACGATTTCATCATGAATATTTTGTGCTTGTTTCTTAGAATTTTCAACGATTTCACGTGCTTCATCGCGTGCAACTTGCACTTGCGCTTCTGCAGATTGTTTTAAAGCAATTGCATCTGCTTTTAACATTTCTGCATGATTAATCTCTTCAGAAACTAACTCTTGACGCTTACGTAAGAATTCTTTCATAGGAGCCCATGCAAAATGCTTAATGACAAAGAATAAGACTAGAGTCGACAAGATTTGTAACGTGAAGTTGATCCAGTCTGGCATGATATAGATTTGCAAGTAGGTTGCCCCCTTTCTTATCAGTCTTAGATATAATTAGTTAGTTTATATGAATTATAATTGACCGATGAATGGGTTGATGAATAATAAGATGATTGCTACTACGAATCCGTAGATTGCTGATGTTTCCGCGATCGCTTGACCTAAGATCATCATTTGCATTACATCACCTTTTGCTTCTGGTTGACGTCCAACAGCTGCAGCAGCTTGACCTGCGGCATTACCTTGCCCGATCCCTGTCCCGATACCTGAACATACTGCGATTCCAGCTCCAACAGCTGACATACCTAATACGAATGCTTCATTTGAAATTGTTGATGCAACAGTTTGTAAAAACATAATTAAATTCCTCCTAATAACTTGTTATTTTAATTTTTTTAATTTTTGGATTACTCCATTGCCCCTTGTGTCCAAATCATGGTTAACATGATAAAGATGAGCGTTTGAATAACTCCCGCAAAGATATCAAAATATCCATGCGCAAATGGAGCGATTAATGGTGAGAACCATCCAAGTGCTTGATATACAAGTGACATAATAATACCACCACTTAAAATATTACCAAACAAACGGAAAGATAACGAGATTGGTTTCGCAAGCTCTCCAGTAATATTTAAAGGTAATAAGAATGGGAAGTCCCCAAGATATGTGTCGTATAAGTAACCACCAATACCTTTAGTTTTGATCCCTGATCCAACCATTAAGACAATAGTCATAACAGCCAAGGCTAATGTGACGTTGTAATCTGATGTTGGTGCTGTTAATCCAATAAGCCCCAATAAATTGGCACAGACTAAATACACAGCTAAAGTTCCAATATATGGGGCAAATTTCATATGCTTAGTCCCCATTGTTTGATCTACTAATCCTTCAATACCTGTAATCAGTATCTCTAAGAATAGGACAACACCCTTCGATGGTTTCGATGGATCTGCCTTTTTAACTTTGCTACCAAACCAGATAAATAGTACACATAACACAACGACCAATAAAACTGAATTGGCAACCGTTGGATTAACTAATGTTTCTCCATTAGAATTTTCAACAACGATTTTCATTAGTAATGGACTCATTCTTAACCTCCTTTCTTAGAGATTCATAGAAAATGAATCAATATTTTACTTTTTAATTCTTACCCCTAAAACACACATAATCTGTTTTAAGTTTTGGCTCTAGTTTGTTAAAAACAATCTATTGAGCTATATATTCAACGATGATTACTTTTTGTTTTTTCCATAGCCAAACGTAAAGAAACCATCAGTTTGAATCGCAAATCGTACCATTGAAATTCCAATAATTGCTGCAATAAATGCATGAGTTCCAAACTGAACTGCTAGAACAAGTGTTGCGGCATAAATGACTAATCGAATAACTAAATTCGACATCATCGATGACCTAGCACCCTTTTCTTGACGATCTAGTGCATTTTTAGCACCAATAACAATTAATCGGAAATTAATAAGGTTAACAATAACTCCTAGCCAGTACCCGATTATCATATTTACCATTGGCCACTTAAATACCATTGCCACAATTGCAATTAAAAAAGTAAAAACCAATGCCAATTGAATAACTCTTTTAGGTACGACTCTAATTGGATCATTCTGTAATTGACTCAAGACTTATCCCTCTTATCTATTTTAATTATTAACAGATAAACACTTTTAATGCCGCTGAAGAACCCGATAAAGATAAATAATAATAAAAATAACGGAGATGTATGCAACCACTGGTCAAGATATTTACCGATAAATAAACCAACCATAATATTAGCTACCATCGTAATTCCAACCTGTGACATAAGCGTCATCCACTTCATGGCTTTTACAACTTTAGGTGATTCACTCATTTATTTCGTTCCGAAAATTCGGTCTCCTGCATCTCCAAGACCAGGTACAATGTAACCTTTTTCGTTCAATTTCTCATCTAAAGATGCTAAGTAAATTGTTACATCTGGGTGAGCTTCATTAACTGCTTTAACTCCTTCAGGTGCACCAACTAAACAAACAAGTTTAATATTTTTAGCTCCGCGTTTTTTAATTGAATTGATTGCTGCAATAGCAGATCCCCCTGTTGCTAACATCGGGTCAACAATGAAAATATCACGTTGATCAAGTCCATCTGGGAACTTTGCGAAATACTCAACTGGTTGTAATGTCTCTTCATCACGGAAAATTCCAATATGTCCAATACGAGCAGATGGAATCATTTGTAAGATACCGTCAACCATTCCAAGACCAGCACGTAAAATTGGTACAACAACCATTTTTTTACCTGCAATAACATTAGCCTTAGTTGTTGCAACTGGTGTTTGAATTTCGATTTGTTCTAATGGTAAATCACGCGTAATTTCATAAACCATTAATCCACCGATTTCATTAATCATTTGGCGAAATTGAGTTGTCGATGTTTCCTTTTGTCGGATTTGTGTTAGCTTATGTTGAATTAACGGATGATCTAAAATATTAACTTTAATCACGTCGGTCACCTCTTTTTTTTCTATAATTTTTCATAATTCATTTAGTAATTCTACAACTTTTTAACTATCATTTCAATCAATAAATAGTATAAATCGTGAATACATTTACATGTTTCTACAAAATTTTTACGTTTATCATTTTTTTCAACAACATTATCTATTGTACACACTCTATCAGTTTGAACGAATCTTACTATTTATATGTTTAACAAAAAAAGAAATCCTATTTCAGGATTTCATAAGCGTTTTCATATTTTGATATTTTCTCAATACGTGCAGTATGGTGTGCACCCATAAATTCCGTTGTTAACCATACAGAAACGATTTCACGAGCAAGACCCGGACCAATGACACGTCCTCCCATTGCTAAAACATTTGAATCGTTATGTTCGCGAGTTGCTTTTGCAGAAAATAAATCATGAACTAATGCACAACGAATTCCCTTAACTTTATTCGCTGCAATACTAATTCCGATTCCAGTACCACAAATTAAGATTCCACGATCAAATTCTTTAGCTGCAACAGCTTCTGATACTTTAAACGCGTAATCTGGATAATCTACCGCACAATCATTATAACTTCCAAAGTCCTCATATTGTACATTCATATCGTTTAATAAAGCTAAAATTTCTTGTTTTAACGCAAATCCACCATGATCACATGCAATAGCTACTTTCATGAATATACACTCCTTCTTACCTGTCAAAATCACATCCATTTTATTATATCATAAAATTTAGGTGATAAATAAAACTATCCTTCAAAATTTTCCCACTTTTATCTTCCATTTTTATCTAATCATTTCCATTTATCTAAAATTTAATACTCATAACACGCATCTGATCATCTTTAAATAAATCTGATTCCCCTAAATTAGTTGGTTTCTTCACCTCAATAAATCCTAGTAATTCAAACAACTGGTAAGCATATGGTTGATTAGCCATTGAAATCAGTTGATTAATTCCCGCTGCCTTAGCACTAGCGTACAATTCAAAAAACATATTAACTAATAAATCGGGATTAATTTGATGATTATAAATGAAATAACGAATAATCCCTAATCCATCAAACTTTTCATAGGATACCATCCCAGTCACCTCTTCGTCATTCTTAATTAAAACAGAATGGGCGATAATTTCTTCATTTACTGTTTCAATCCCTGATGCTCTTTTTACAAATTCACATACTAAATCATAATCTTCACTTGTATAACGTTTCACACTTGCCATAATCTACTCCCCCTCCTATATACATAACGATTCATAACCTGGATAATGAAAGTTGGTCTTAGTTATTCAGATACTTGATAATCAAGTCCAACTATAATCCCGATAAAAGTTTCTTTCTATATATCTACAGAAATGTTTTACACACTTTCGAATTAGACTCGATTGATGATATAAACACTAACTAGACGGGTCGCCTATTATTTTCAAATAAAATGACCTTCTATTAATAGGGCAATCAACTAATGTACAAAACTTAGCAGACTGATATAGAGAAAATTAATCACAGTTATATATCTAAATCTATATTCGCTATCTAGCTAAATTATTAATAAAATACTTAAATAACAAAAAAGAATAACAAAGCAATTGCTGCTTCATTATTCTTAACTAGATAAAAGGAGTTGAATGGGAGTGTTTGTTTTTATAAGCAAAGAATATTTTAATATTCATCCTCATATAAATACCAATTTGCTTTTGCTGATTGATCTACCTTTGCATAAGTATTCTCATTTACTTTAGTGTCACGACCACCAAAAAGAGTTTCAAACACTTCACCAAAATATGATTTAAATTGTTTAGTTTGAAATGCCTCTTGTGTTGTCTCCATTGCTGTATATTGAGCATTCCAATGATCGTCTGATTCCTCAGCTTTAGTTGCACTTGGACCTAAACAAAGATCAGGATTCATAAAACACCACCAATTGTTACCAAGACCATCACCGATTGTAATAACTAAACTTTCATAGTAACCTGCATCATAAGTTGCTCCGTTGTATTGTTTTTCCGGAAATAAATGTGCACCATATGAAACCTCGAACTCTTCATCATAATTGATAGTATCTAAAACATAAGCTACTGTTTTTTCAATCTCACCAATATTTTCAACAATAAATTGTCGAGTTGAATCAATCGTTTCAAAATATGTTTTATTGTTTGCTAAATATTCATCAATAGCAAATCGAACCATTTTCTTAGCTTGTTGATCTTCATATTTATTTGAATTAGGAATAATACGAATTCTAATTGCTGTATCATTCACTGTCACAGTTTCCTCTGCATATGTTGTTTTTGTTTCAGTTTTTCCTATTTGGTATACTACTACCATCATAATTAAAGTTATTGCTACGATAATTTTTGTTTTGTTTGTCATCTCAAACACCATCCCTTTCGCTGATAACTCAGTATGGATGATTTTTTTAAAATTATACATCTAACTTTATTTTTTTAAAACTTTTTTTATTTCTTCTTCTGAAATAGCACCTTGGCGTAAAATAACTATCTCACTTTGCGTGCAATCTAAAATAGTAGATGGTACTTTCTCCATCGTCTCTCCATCATCAATAACAAACTTCACACGAGAGATAACTGGATTCGAAGTTTCTATCATTGTCGGACTAGGTTCTCCAGAAATATTAGCACTCGTTGTAGCTAAGGGCCCGACCTTCTCTAGCAATTCAAGAGCCACTGGATGATTTGGAATACGTAATCCAATTGTCGATTTTCCACGTGTAATCTCATCTGCTAACTCCAACTTTGTATTCAATATTAGCGTCAATCCTCCAGGTAAAAAATTATCCACAAGCACCTTAACCTGTTGATCTAGTGGTCCAACAATCTCCTCCATCTGCATAACATTCGCACATAAAATAATCAGTGACTTATCTGTCGGACGATTCTTCACCTCAAAAATCTTATTCAAAGCAATGGGAGAATGAATATTAGCCCCAATTCCATACACCGTATCAGTTGGAAAAACAATGACATCATCTTCATGAAGTTGTCCTATTATTTCAGATAGCTGTTCCTTTTTAAAAATCATTCATATTCCTCCTACAAAAAGGAGGATGTCTAAAGACATCCCCATTCTATACATTACTTACTCTATCATCATAATTAAAGATAGTATTCTCTCTTTGCTAATAATAACTAAGAGAACATTTGATTTATTTCATCTTAAGCAAGGTTCACCCCCGCCTACTAGCGGAGGAAAGCTAAGAGCTCTCTTCGCTCGCTTTCATCTTAAACGAGGTTCAATCTCTTACTTTATATCTCCCCAGTGATTGAGGAAATCTAGCTTCGCTAGCCTGGGTCCCCCCTACTTATTTATAATAATTGTCATACGGTCTTTTCCGTTTAGGTCTTTTAATGTTTCAAATTCTGCATTTGGGAAGTGTTGTTTCACAAGTTCAGCCATGGCTTCTTTGTGATTATAAGCATGCTCAAATGCAATAATATTTTTCTCATTTACCACTTTATGAGCATCTTTTAAAATTTGACGATAGAATTTTAATCCATCTTCTCCACCAAATAAAGCTAAGTGTGGTTCATTATCTTTCACAAGTGGATCCACATCTTCAGTTAATGGAATATATGGAGGATTTGAAACTAAAATATCAAACTTTAATCCACGTTCAATTAAAGGTTGTAACATATCCCCTTGATAGAACGTCACATTAGCTCCTAAATTAGCAGCATTTTTCTTTGCCACTTCTAAAGCTGCCTCAGAAAGCTCAGTTACTGTCACTTCCATATTTGGCTCTTCAACCGCTAAAGTAACACCAATTGCACCACTACCTGTTCCAACATCAACGAGTTTAACTGCTGCCCCATCAAACACATCATCATATGTTGATAAAACATTAGCTACTAACTCTTCCGTTTCAAAACGAGGAATTAATACGTCATCATTTACGATAAATTTATGACCAAAGAACGTTTCATAGCCCATAATGTGTTGCACAGGGATATTTTGCTCCACATACGTTTTAACACTACGTTCAAATTCTTCAACTTGTTCTTGTGGCACTTCCATATTCATATCAGCTAAAATTTCGTAACTCTCTTTCCCAGTTACATGCATTAATAATAATTTAACAGCTGAATCTTCTTTTCCATTTTCAAGGGCATAATCTTCAGCCCACTTTAACAATTCGCGCATTGTTTTCATTTTTATCACCGTCTTCTTAAAATCAATCCCATTTTACTCTAAATTCTATAAACATGCAAATCATTTATTTATCCCAATTCAAAACATCCTGATTAATCAGATCGACCATTCTCTATCAATACGCACTATTTTCTCTATATTTATTCACTTCTCTATTCAAATAGCCTTGTGTATAAATGACTCTATATCTTTTAAAATATTATTCTCTTCATTTCTCTAAAATCTTTATCCTGGCCATCACCATTTCATTCGCCTAACATATATTATATTAGATGCAGCAATAAATGCAGTATTTAAGCATTATTGGAACCATATTTTAGAATTACTAAAAAAATATCTTAAAAAAACTTATTTTTTTTACACAATATACGTTTAAAATTCACAGTATAGGTTCATACTATAATTGTCCGTAAGACGAGAAACTTACGGGTATACTCTTCCCCCCATATAAAACTTTATTTCATTACTCATTTCTCTCCCCAATTTTTAAAGTTTTATTTTTCATACTCTCTCCTTATAATTCTCTCCCAAAGTATTTTAATACTTTAAACTCCCTCGTGAAAGCAAAGACTTTTTCCGAGCTTCCCTCTTTTCCCCCAAAGAGGTTCGAGGGATAGATAAGAATTCACTCCCCCCAGTGAATTCTTATCACTTGAATACTGTAGAGTCTCCCCCCTCTACAGTTTCTCTCCTAATTAAAAAAGCGCCCCTCCCCCGGGCGCTTTTTATTATGTCAAAATAAAAGGGTACTTTAAACTTAGAGTACCCTTTTATATATAAAAACTATTCTTGATGAGCTAATTTACGTTTTTGTTCTTCCGTAATTAACGCTTCAATAACTGGTTCTAATTTACCTTCCATAACGCGATCTAACTGTTGAATAGTAAATCCAATACGGTGATCTGTTACACGGTTTTGTGGATAGTTATATGTACGGATTTTTTCTGAACGCTCTCCAGTACCAATTTTTGAACGACGCTCTTCACCTTCAGCTTCTAAACGCTCTTGTAAAATTGAATCATAAATACGAGCTTTTAATACTTTTAATGCATTCGCCTTATTTTCATGCTGAGATTTTCCATCCTGACATGATACAACGATTCCAGTTGGAACGTGAGTTAAACGTACTGCAGATTTCGTTGTATTTACAGACTGACCACCAGGTCCTGATGAACAGAATGTATCAACACGGATATCATTCATACTTACTTCAATATCTACATCTTCTGCTTCTGGCATAACTAATACAGTTGCTGTAGATGTGTGGATACGTCCTTGAGATTCAGTTGCAGGAACACGTTGTACACGATGAGCTCCTGATTCATACTTCATGTGAGAGAACACACTTTCACCTGAAATCATAAACTCAACTTGTGACATCCCTCCTGATTCAGAATAGTCAACGTTCATAACTTGAATTTTCCATCCTTTTAACTCAGCATACTTCGTATACATACGGTATAAGTCTGAAGCGAAAATATTTGCTTCATCTCCACCTGCTGCTCCACGAATTTCAACGATAACGTTTTTCTCATCATTTGGATCTTTAGGAATTAATAAAATTTCTAATTGTTGCTCAAGCTCTGGTAAACGAGGTTTTAATTCCTCTAATTCCATTTCAGCCATTTCACTGATTTCTGGATCAGAATCTTTAGCCATTTCTTTTAAATCTTCAATAGAACTTGCAATATTTTTATATTCAGTATACACATTAACTGTCTCTTCAAGACCACGTTGTTCTTTTGATAACTCAGTTAATTTTTTAATATCAGTAACGATTGCAGGATCTGCCATCATCTCATTAATTTTTTCATAACGCTCTAAGATTGCCTCTAAACGTTCAAACATAAGTTGAATCCTCCTCTATATATAAACAAAAATGTTTTCTAGCCATAAAACATCAGCCTTAGTTGCTAAATCTTTTTGGTGCCAAGACATCCTATAGTCCAGCCAAAAGTTTTCAACTGCACAAAACTTATCTAGAATTATATAATTATCCATTCCTAATTATAATATAAGTCTTTGCTATCGTCAAAATGTGTTATAAATGTACAACGTTTTTATTTACAAATAAAAGTCAGAGTTAAAAAACTCTAACTTCATAGTATCTATATTTAATCCATATCTTTAAACAAGGTTATATTACAAGTCTGGGACACTTGCTCCTTCTGGTACAAAGGCTAGATTTTCGAAGCGGCTGATTTCTTTTCGGAATGCTAATTTAATTGTTCCGACAGCACCGTTACGGTGTTTAGCGAAAATGACTTCGACGATATTATCATTCGTTTCAGGATCCTTTTTATAATAATCTTCACGGTATAAGAAGGTTACGATATCGGCATCCTGCTCGATACTTCCCGATTCACGTAAGTCAGACATCATTGGTCGTTTATCTTCACGACTTTCAACCTGACGTGATAACTGTGATAAAGCGATAACCGGAATTTTCAATTCACGGGCCATCTCTTTTAACATACGCGAGATTTCCGATACCTCTTGTTGGCGGTTCCCACCATTAGATTTACTTCCCGATAATAACTGTAGGTAGTCAATAAGGACTAATCCAAGACCTTTTTGTTGATGTAGTTGACGACATTTAGCGCGTAACTCCCCAACTCTGATACCAGGTGTATCATCAATATAAATTCCAAGACCACCTAATACATCAGTGGCGATTTTTAATGAGCGCCAGTCAGCACCTTCTAAGTTCCCCGTTTTCAAACGGTGTGCCTCAATTCGTCCCTCAGCACTGACAAGACGAGAAACTAACTGGTCGGCCCCCATCTCCAAACTGAAGATAGCGACATTTACATTATTTAATTTTGCCACATTTTGTGCAACATTTAAGGCGAAGGCTGTTTTCCCCATCGCCGGACGTGCTGCTACAATAATTAGGTCATTATTTTGTAATCCTGATGTAATATCATCTAAGGCCGTATAGCCGGTTGTTAACCCCGTTACCTCTCCAGTTGATTGTGATAACTTTTCAACATTTTTAATAAAATCGACTAAGACATTATTAATCTCTTTAAAATCAGACCCTTGATTCAAACGAGAAAGGCCTGAAAACTTTTGTTCTGCTGCATCGATTAAATCCTGAGTCGATGTCTCAGGACTATAACCTTGTTCAATTAATTCTTGGGCTCGATTAATAATTAAACGTGAAATCGACTTTTCAAGAACCATATCGATATAATGATCGGTATGAGCAGTCGTTGCAACACTCTCATAAATGGTTAAGATATACTCAACGCCACCAATTTCTGAAATACGCTTATGATCCTGTAAAAAAGCCGTAACAGTTGTTACATCGACCCCTTTATTTTGCTCAAGCAACGTTAACATCGCCTCATAAATAATGCGATGACGATGATGATAAAAATCATCGGGCTGTAACTTTAACTTTACATCCTCACATACCTTTTCATCAAGTAACATCGCACCAAGAATCGCTTGCTCAGCATCAGTGCTATGTGGCATGTGTCGGTTTTGCGTTTCTAGCATAGACGTGACCAACCTTCATCTTCTAATTATTTTTCTTTGATTTGAACATTAATTGTTGCTGTTACTTCTGGGTGTAAGTGAATTGGAACTCGTGCCATTCCTAAACCACGAATTGGTTCCTCTAAATCCATTTTACGTTTATCTAATTTAATTTTAAATTGTTTTTCAAATTCTTCTGCAATTGCTTTAGTACTAACAGATCCAAATACACGTCCGTTATCTCCAGCTTTTACTTTAACAATAACTGTTTTTTGTTCAAGATCCGCTTTTAAAGCTTTCGCCTCTTCTAATCTTAATTCAGCCTGTTTTTCTTCTTCAGCTTGTTGTTGCTTTAATTTATTCATATTTGCTGGTGTAGCATCAACAGCTTGTTTATTTTTAATTAAAAAGTTTGCAAACCCATTAGGGAAATCTTTAACTTCTCCACGTTTACCTTTACCTTTAACATCAACTAACATAATTACTTTCATGCCTAGTCACCACTTTCTTCTAATTCTTTTTCAATTGCATCTTTTAACATCAACACAGCTTCTTGAGTATTAATCCCTTTAATCTGAGTTGCTGCATTATTTAAATGGCCACCGCCACCTAATTGTTCCATCAAGAGTTGAACATTAATATCTCCAAGTGATCTCGCACTAATTCCAATATGTTGATCATCAATACGCGAAATCACAAATGATGCCTTAATATTTTGAACATTTAATAACTCATCTGCAGTCTGAGCAATTTGAACTTTTTCAAGTACCATCTCATCATCTGCTGGCGCGATAATAAACACATCTTTGAAAATCTCCGCACGTTCGATTAAATGCGCTTTACTATAATAATTTTCAAGCGGCGTACGTAGAAGCTGTTGTACTAACTTCTCCTCTGCCCCTTTTTGTTTTAAAATCGCAGCCGTTTCATAAGTTCGACGTCCCGTATGATATGAAAAACGTCTTGTATCTACAATAATTCCCGCAAGCATAATCGATGCTTCAAGCGACGACATCTTAATTTTTTGCGAGTAATAATCAAACATATCCACTACTAATTCAACAGTTGAAGATGCGTATGGTTCTGCAAACGAGAGCACAGATTCAATCACATCGACCCCTCTACGATGATGGTCGAATACCGCAATTTTCTTCGCACGTTGTAAAAGTAATGGTTCAATTACCATTTTTGGATCTTGCGTATCGGCAACAACAAGTAACGTATTTTTCGTCATTAACTCTAGCCCCATCTCAGATGAAATAAAATAAGGCCTTAACTTCTCATCTTGCATAATGGCAGCGACGAAATTTTTAGCTGTTTTATCTAATTCTTCTTCTTTTAAAACAATATACGCTTCTCGTTTCGAGGCAATGCTCATACGAAGCAATCCAATACTTGCTCCAATTGCATCGACATCTGGATAACGATGTCCCATAATAATCACACGTTCACTATCACGAACCAAACGTTCATAAGCTTGTGCATTAACACGCGCTCTTACACGATTACGTTTTTCAACTGGATTTGTTTTTCCACCATAGAATAAGAACTTATCGTCACTTGCAATTTTAATAGCAACCTGATCACCACCACGACTTAAGGCTAAATCTAGCATATAATTCGCACGCTGACCAAGCTCAGCAAAACTTTCATAGCCTGTTGCTAAGCCAATACTAATAGTTAACAACATCTCTTTTTCTTTTGCCGCTTCACGAACCTTATCTAAAATAGCAAACTTCTTATCACGCAATTTCTGCAACACTTCAAAAGACATCATCATCACAAAACGGTCACTTGAAACTGTTCGAATATAAATATTATTTTCTTCAGCCCACTGCATAATAATAGAAACTATTTTTCCATAAAATTCACTTTTTTCTTGTTCTTTTAAATTATGGATAACTTCATCGTAATTATCCATAATGAGTACCCCAATAACCGGTTGTTCATTCACATACTTCTTACAAAGATCTGTGAACGGTGTATTATCCATTAAATATAACAAGCGCTCATCACGATGATGTTCTACTAAATATGTTTTATCTTTAACCGTAATTTCAAAAACAGCGCTCTCCCCTAAAACCTTATCATACAAAGCTTCACTCATCGTTTGTAAAGGAAGATCATGTAAATCTGCACCGAAAATTTGTTTTGCAAAACCATTAAACCAGACCACTTCATGAGCTTCATCATATAATAAAACTCCAATTGGTAATTCATTAAAAACAATCTCACCTGCATGCTTCACACGATAGCTAACTGCTTCAATTCGCTTTTTAGTATCTAACTTATAATGATAATACGCATTAATCTTATAGATAGCGTCTCCTACAAAGTACAAGAAGATGATTAGTGAAATCACATCTGACTGAAAATAAGCATAAACTCCTGAAACAAGAATAAATAAGCTCGATACAGTAATATAGCCAAGGTGTTCTTGATATTCATCCAACCATTTCCGAACCTTCTTCACTATCGATACACCACCTTTCACTATACCCCTTTTATCTCAAAACGTTTTCGATAATCAAACAATGCATCCATCATTCCAATCAATGAAACAAACATAACTAAGTTTGATAAAATGGCGAATACAACAACCATAATGCCTAAACCTTTTTGATTTCTTGATTTAAAGAACTGAATAGCCACAATAATTCCTTGAATCATAAATAAAGTGTTTAAAAGCATTACCACGTTTAATAAAACAACTGTCACACCACTATTTCTAACAAAAGCCATCGCAAACTGTGAAATAATCAATAAAATAGCAAGCTTTGCTCCAAGTTGAAACTCAGAAATAGGCTGTGAAACTGGAGTTTGAAGATGCATGCGTTTTAACACAAGAGTCGAAACCTTGTCGCTTAAAAAAGCTTGAATTGCACCCATAATTAACAGCAACGTTGGCATTACCATTGGAATAACCGTCTGCATCATCTCTTGCATCGAAGTCAATTGCTCCATACTTCCTTCAGGCATCACACTTCCAACTTGATCAAAAACACTAAACATCTCATTCATCGTCTGTAAAAACATTTCCGAAATGCTTAATTTGGTTAAGACATAAGTCATTAATGGCATAACTACAACAAACACAATTGATGCATTCAAAATACGATTCCAATAAGGCCACTTTTTAACAATTCCAATTCCTAAAAGAGCACCTGTTATACCATAAAGAAGCGTTGTCATTAAACCATAAACAGATCCAATCAAGTACGTTCCAATCGTACATCCAAGCAACAATAATAGAATATCAGACACCTTCTGACTAACCACGCTATAGATAATGAGGGGAATAGGTAACAGAAGTGTCATGATACTTGGTAAAATTCCGACATTATATAAAATAAAAAAAACTAAGTAAATGGCCATCATCATCGCTGCATTTACTAGCGACTTTGTCTTCATCAAAAGACCCCCTTCTAAACGTTGGCTATCATGAGTATTATACCACATAACCCAAATTTTAAGAATTATAAAAATACGTTACTCCTATTATGGCCTTTTTACCGATAAATCAAGCACTTTAAAAATAATACACACTTTTTTAAAAAAATATAGAGAACTATTCCTTTTGCTCATGCAAAAAAGATGCTCTAGAATAAACTATTATTGTGATAAGGAGTTAGAAAACAAGAAAACAACTTATCACACCACTAGAATAGCAATCATCGAAGCACTACACTAATTCTTATAACAATAGCCATCAGCAAAATATTTGATGCACCCTATCAACTCGAATCTTAATATTAAGCCTAGTGATTTATTGATGAAGAACAAAGTGTCGCTAGTACCTCAAATAATTTTATTAACAAATATATTCCTATCCATTACTTAACTTTAAGTGCGACATCTTACTAATTACTTAACCTCCATCCATTCCAACCCCTATATCCTTTCATTCAAAAAATTCCTTTAACATCTTTCCTTTCAACTAAACTACAGTCTTTTAAAAACTATCGCGCTTAGTTCTCATCAACCTTCAATATTCTAAAAGTTTGTCTCATTGCACTATAGTTTCACTAAACTCATTCATATCAAATTATCAACTCCACACTATTTATTCATATACATTCTTAACCTCCATCCACTACACCATTTTAAGCACCATTTAATTTCCAATCATCACACCACCCTTCATTACTCACTCACACTCCACCTATTCATCATCCCAAACTCCTAGTATCACATCCATTACATCTAATACCTTTCATTCTAATATCCTTTCAAATTCCATCCTTCATACAAATCCCACTACACACCATCCACTACATTTTTTTAAGCACCATTTAATTTTCAATCATCACACCACCATTAATTAATCGCATCCCTCCTATACATCCACTAAGCTCCTAGTATTACCTCCACTACATCTAATACCTTTCATTCTAACATCTTTTAAAATTCCATCCACTATACCATCCCATTCACTAACATCCTTTTAACATCATTATAAATTTGTCCCAACTCATTTATCACTACTTCCTAAACTAACTTTGATAGATCCTCCAATACACATCCCCAAACATTAAAATAACTATTCTAAAAAAATCCCATCATTGCAGTAAAACACCTACCAAAAAATAGCTTCCATCTCCTAACATCATCCATCCATTCATCCAACAAAAAAATTGCTTACTAGTCCTAATCCATCTACCAATCATCAAAACAACATAGTCCTATTAATAAAAACATTACACAAAAAGAATTCCATCATATTCATCATAACGTCAAAACAAGCATCGACCCATTCGAAACAACTATTTTAAACTCAACTTTACCACTCACAATAACTCCGTAGCATTAAATCTAACATCATCTAACTAACACATTGCAACATTCAAAAAAAAACTCTTTATATCTACACATCATTCTAAAACTACCACCATCTAATAAATACATTCTAAACATAATCATACTCCAAACGTACCACTAACCCTACTACTTCAACTACACCCTTTCACTCCAATCGCTCAGTTATAAATGTATAAAAAAACACTCTCTCCTTTCATCCTAACGGTCATCCTATTCCACACATATTGATTCAAGCTTTTAGATTAATTTTTTAAAAATAAACCTTCTTCTTACTATTTACCTACACATCCTAACCTAACTTAAATAATAAGAAGATCCCTTTATCAAAACATTATTCCACGTAATATTCCTACACCTATCATCCCTATATTTCACTTAATAACTAACATTTTTCTAATAATAGATAAGGCTCCCTTTATAGGGAGTCTTTATTATTTATTTTTATAAAAATAATAACGCTAAGCAACATTATGATGTATAATAAAAAGGTAATAACGTTTAAAATTTAAATATTCTAGGAGGGTTTTTGTATGTCAGAGAAAAAATATAATCCATTAAGTTTATTAAGCGATGCTCACTTATGTGAAGATATGAGTTGCTGTACAGACACTTACTTATTAGATCGTTCAACGATGAAATATGAACCAATCCAAGAAGTAGCAAATAAAGAAACAGAAAAAGAAGAAGAAAAATAAAACAAAAAGAACATCATCTAAAACATAGATGATGTTCTTTTCTTTATTCACAATAACAAATCCACACCTTTAACCTATCTACCCTAACTAAGACGCTACTCACTTAATACAGATGCACTCTTTTAATATCACCTTTGGTTATGCCTCGACTATTAATTGTTATGTCCCGCTAACTTTCACTCTGTGAAACAAGCTGGGCTAACAATAACTCCGCTAACCCGAATTTCATTTAATACAGACATCTTCTTTCAATATGGGTTCGGCTTACGCCTCACCTATCATCCGCGGAATCGCCTCTCTTCGCTCGGCATATAGATGAACTAACGCGATAAAATCGCGAGTTCATCTAACAAAAAAAGACTGCCTCCTATTAAGAGACAGTCTTTAAACTTAAGAATATTAAGTTTTTGGGCCCTGATGCAAATATCTCATTTGAGATGCCACTAGAAGAAACAGGTTGTTTCTTTTACATCACCTAGTGGACAATAAAGGTTTGTTTGTGTGTGTATATGTTCTGAAAAAAAATGGCGCTTAAATTGCGCCACTTTTTAAACCATTACTATTCAGCAGAGAATGGTAATAATGCCATGTGACGAGCACGTTTAATAGCAACTGTTAATTCACGTTGATATTTAGCGCTTGTTCCTGTTACACGACGAGGTAAGATTTTTCCACGATCAGATACGAAACGTTTTAATAAATCTACATCTTTATAGTCGATTTTCGTAATTTTGTTTGTAGTGAAATAACAAACTTTACGACGACGACGTCCTCCACGACGGAATTGAGCCATGTTAGTTCCTCCTATTCATAAACAAAAGTATTTATTTTATTCTTTATTTAAAAATTAAAATGGTAGATCATCATCTGAAATGTTAATAGTAGAACTGAAATCAGGTCCATTATTGAACGAAGGTGATGAATTGCCAAAGTTTTGATCTGGACTTGGAGCTCCTCCAAATGGGTTTCCACCAAAAGCATTGGAAGATTGTTGTGATGGGAATGATGGCGCACCACCATATCCTCCACCGAATCCACCAAAGTCTTGTGATGGCTGAGAACCAAAGCTTCCACGATCAGCAGATGCAGAGCGTGGTTCTAAGAACTGCACGCTATCGCAAACAACGTCTGTTGTATAGCGAGTTGATCCATCCTGAGCTTGATAGCTACCAGTTTCAATACGTCCTTCCACTCCGATAAGAGATCCTTTACGTAAAAACTTCGCCATATTCTCAGCTTGGTTACGCCATGCAACACAGTTGATAAAATCTGCTTGGCGTTCTCCATTTTGACTAGTGAAAGTACGATTAACCGCGATGCTAAATCTCAAGTTAGCAATACCATTAGTGGTATACTTTAACTCAGGATCACGAGTTAATCGCCCTACTAAGACTACGCGATTAATCATTTATCTCACCCTCACTTAGTACTGATTGATATTATTCTTCTTCTTTAATAGCGATGTAACGGATAACATCTTCGCTGATTCCAGCTAAACGATCGAATTCGTTTTTAGCTTCGATTGAAGAGTTAACAGTTAATACTACATAGTAACCTTTAGTGAAATCTTCGATAGCATATGCTAAATCACGCATACCCCATTCTTTCATTTCAACGATTTCAGCTCCCATGTTAGTGAACATAGTGTTGAATCCTTCAATAACAGCTTTGCGTCCTTCTTCTTCTAAGTTAGGACGAACGATGTACATAATTTCGTATTTTCTCATTATAGTGCACCTCCTCTTGGTCTAGACGGCTCTTACCGAGCAAGGAGTAATCTTCAATTACTCACAGTCATATATTATAGCACAGTGTGTCGTACTATGGCAAGTCAAAAAAAACTAGACTCACCATTTCACAAATAAAAATAAGCACGTTTAAAACGTGCCTATTTGTTAAAATCATCACCTAATTCTAGTTGCAATTATACAATGTACTAGATGATGATTCAAATTTATTATAGTTATATAACTTAAACCTTATTCAATCATTATAAAATTTAACCACGTGCTAATTTCGTACGTAACTTAGTAGAAATAGTTTCAACAATTAAAACTAAAATAATAATCCCAAGTAAAATAGCTCCTGCTTTTGACCAGTTAAAATCGTTCATCGCAAAAATTAATGGTGCACTAATTCCACCTGCCCCAACTAATCCTAAAGTAGAAGCATCCTTAATATTGATTTCAAAACGATAGATAACCGTTGAAGCGAAATCAGTAAATAACTGAGGTAAAATGCCATAACGAATTTTCTCAAAAGTATTGCATCCTGCGGCATCTAATGATTCTAATATTCGCTTATCTAAATCTTCAATCGCCTCAATATATAACTTTGAAATCATACCAATCGAAACAACAGATACGGTTAAAACACCAGCGAAAGCTCCTGGTCCTGTTACACGAAGAAACATTAACCCATAAACAAAGGCTGGGAATGTACGAATTGCAGCAATAAAAGTAAGAGCAATAAAATTAACCCATTTTGGTGCAATATTACGAGCTGCTAAGAACGCTAATGGTAAAGCTAAAATGGCTCCAATAATTGTTCCGACAAAAGCGATGACGATAGTTTCTAGTAATAAGGCCGGTACTCCTAATTTAAAATCAAATAAGAAATCAACATCAGGCTGAAATAATGAGCTCACAATATTAGACATGATTGTAAATCCATTTTCTTTAATCCCTGTAAAAGTTATCGTCCCCATCGCCCATGCAATGATAACGAAAATAAAAGCGATGGTTAGGGATTTATGAATCCATCGATTTGGTTCTTTTCTTAATTGTTGATCAATAGTTAATTGCATATTACCCCAACCTTTCTCGGATATAACGACTAATATTTTCAATCACGATAATAGTCACAAATAACAATAATAATATCATTCCAACTTGATCATATTGACGCCATCCTAATTTTTCTTTTAATAATAATCCAATCCCACCTGCCCCAACATATCCTAAAATAGTGGCAGCACGAACATTAATTTCTAACGTATATAAGCACATTGAGAAATAGTTAGGTAAGATTTGAGGTGTAATAGCAGATTGAAAAGCTTCTAATTTTGTAGCTCCAACAGCTTCCATTGCCTCAAATGGTCCCATATCGATTGTCTCAATTTTTTCATATAACATTTTAACGACAATACCAAATGTAAAAATAGAAATTGCAACGGTTCCAGCAAATGTTCCTAACCCAAACACATAAGTTGCAAATAAAGCAATAATTAAGGTCGGAATCGTACGAACAATACTTAGGATAAATCGCATAATCCATAATGAGCATTTTGATTTATTAATATTTGAAGAAGATAAAATAGCAACTGGGAATGCTAATAAACTACCAATAATTGAACCTAAAATAGACATCTTAATCGTTTCCACTAATGGGGGAATAATTTGATCAATAATTGACCAATCTGGGGATAGCATATCTTTTAAGATAATAAAGAATTGATTTCCACGTCTCATTAAGGCATTAAAATCAAATCCTGTAATCGTAGCAGCCCCCCATAATGCAAGTGCTAATCCAATTAAAATAAAGGGTGCGACTGAACGAGGTGGCTGAATCTCTTTCCCGTTATCTAACGTAATTTTTTTGGGTTGAAATAAATCTCTCATTCGCTTCATTCTTAAGCCTCCATTAATTCATCAGCTGCTAATTCGCGACCATAGATTTGTTTTAAGATTTCACTATCTACCATATTTGACGGACCATCATAGACAATTTCTCCTGCTTTGATTCCAATGACACGAGTTGCATATTTTAAAGCTAAATCAACATGGTGAATGTTAATTAAGACTGAAATCTTCATTTCTTCATTAATACGTTTAAAATCATCCATAACTTGAGTTGCAGTAATTGGATCTAATGCCGCTACAGGCTCATCTGCTAAAATAATTTCTGGTTTTTGGGCAAGTGTACGAGCTAACGCAACACGTTGTTGTTGCCCTCCTGATAATTGATCTGCACGAACATAGGCCTTATCTAAAATTCCTACTTTATCTAATGCCTCTAACGCAATCACTTTATCCTCTTTTGAAAAGACACCAATCATTGATTTATAAAATGGCATATCAGGAACACGTGATGTTAAAACATTATTGATAACTGTTGTACGAGTTACTAAGTTAAATGATTGGAAAACCATTCCGATATGACGACGGAATTTACGTAATGATTTTCCTTTTAAATCATTAACATTTTCACCATTTACAATTAATTCTCCGTCTGTAATATCATGCATACGATTAATCGTACGTAATAACGTTGACTTTCCCGCTCCAGATAATCCAATAATTGCAACAAATTCACCCTGTTCAATCTCTAAATTAATATTTTTTAACGCATGAAATCCATTTGGATAAACTTTATTTACATTATTAAACTTAATCATCGACTTCTTTCTCCTTATCTTCTACATGAAAGAAATGAGCCCAATTAGGACTCATTTCTAATAGATTGATTATTTATTTGATTGAACTAATTCGTTTGCTTTACGAGCACCATCATAATCTTCAGACGTTCCAATTTGGTATCCTTTGTGGCTATAGATTGAAATAATTTCTTTACCTACTTCAGTATTTCCAATGTTGATAAATGCCTGTTGGATGGCTGCTTTTAATTCAGGTGTCATCACTGGATCTTTAGTTACTGAAATCGTATCATTATAAATTCCTTCTGTTACCCCAATAACATTTGTTTCTTCCCAGATTGACGATTCACGACCAAAGTCATTTACCCATTGATTTTCAAAATCAAGACGAGCATCTGCATAAGTAACCATAATATCGATTTGACCATTAGCTAATTGTGATAGAGCTGTTCCATATCCGTCTAAAGCTACTTTATTTGGTAAATCTGATATTGAGATGCCATAGTTATCTTGTAACCATAAAGATGGGTAAATATATCCTGCTGATGAAGAATTACTTCCTTGCACTCCCCAAACTGCTGATTCTAAATCTTCTTTTGTTAATGTTTCACCATTATTAATCTTAGCCGCTAATTCTTGACCTTTTGCAGATGGTCCAGCAATAATTAACGCACGATAATAGGTAACTTGGTCTTCTGTATTTGCAGTTGGTGCTGTATTCCAATCTACCGGATTTTCAGAATCATGATTTAATCCAAAACGTGTTGCTGTTAAGGCAACATCTACATCATTATCATATAGTACGTAAGTTCCACCAGGAATAAATCCAACTTGAGCTGTACCTGAAGCTAATGCTTCTCCAACAGCCTCGAAACTTGTTCCAACTGTAATTTTAATATCTTCAAATTCAAATCCTTGAGCTGCTAACTCTTCTTTTAATAATCCCTCTAAAGGTTCTGTTGCTTTCTCAATTTCCTCTGCATTACGTGATGGAACGAAATATACCACTAACTCGTTTAAGTCTGCCGAACTTGATCCACACCCAGCTAATGTTAAAAATGCAATCATCATAACCGAGAAAAAATTCAATAATTTCTTCATTTTGGTAGTACTCCTTTCACTTTTTAAATACCTATCTAAAATATCTAAAAAATAATATCATTTTTTCGACTTTTTTCTACAATTATTGTTAATACGATTTAAAATCATACAAAATTCCCACAGACTTCAACTGAGTATAAAAAAAAGAATTAAGTAAAGTTTACTTAATTCTTCTAAAATAATTGATTTAACTAAACATTGAAACGGAATAACATAACATCCCCATCTTGTACGATGTACGATTTTCCTTCTAAACGGTAACGTCCTGCTTCACGTGCCGCTAACTCAGAACCATATTTTACTAAATCATCAAATGAAACAGTTTCGGCACGAATGAATCCGCGTTCGAAATCACTGTGGATAATTCCAGCACATTGTGGAGCTGTCATTCCTTTAATGAATGTCCAAGCACGAACTTCTTGCACTCCAGCTGTAAAGTAAGTCGCTAATCCTAATAAATCATAAGCTTCGCGAATTAATTGATCTAATCCACTTTCTTTGATTCCTAACTCTTCTAAAAATGCTGCTTTTTCTTCTTCCTCTAATTGAGAAATTTCTTCTTCGATACGAGCACAAACTTTAATTACTTTTGCCCCTTCACGGTCAGCATATTCAACTAAAGCTTTAACATATTCGTTATCTTCACCAGCCATTAAATCATCTTCACCAACATTAGCAACATATAAAATTGGTTTTAAAGTTAATAATTGTAAATGTTTGATAGCTGCTTTATCGTCATCTGATAAATCCATTGCACGTGCAGGTAATTCTTGATCGAATCCTTCTTTTACTTTTTCAAGTACTGCAACTTCAGCTTTTGCATCTTTATCTCCAGATTTAGCTTGTTTTGCTAAACGAGTTAAACGACGATCAACTTGCTCCATATCAGCTAAGATTAACTCTAAGTTAATAACTTCAACGTCACGAACTGGATCTACTGAACCTTCTACGTGAATGATATTTCCATCTTCAAAACAACGAACCACTTGAGTGATTGCATCTACTTCACGGATATTGGCTAAGAATTTATTTCCTAATCCTTCTCCATTACTTGCCCCACGTACTAATCCCGCGATATCTGTAAATTCGAAAGTTGTTGGAACTGTCTTCTTAGGACTAACTAATTCCGTTAATTTATTTAAACGTTCATCCGGAACCTCAACAACCCCAACATTTGGGTCAATTGTTGCGAACGGATAGTTTGCTGCTTCAATTCCAGCTTGAGTAATTGCATTGAATAAAGTTGATTTCCCGACGTTTGGTAAACCAACAATTCCAGCCGTTAATGCCAATGTCTTCACGTCCTTTTTATCTAACTGTATAATATCTTTTTTATTTTACACTATTTTAGTCCTTTTAGCAAAATCAACTCGAGATAATCACAAAGATATCGACTAAAAATGCGCATCCTAACTTACATTAAGTTGGAATTTTTTTATTTCATTCCTCATATAATGAGAAAATAAATCGTTATTTGACATCACCTTGAAAGGATGTGGATTCATGACTCAAATTAATTTTTCAGTAAAAGGATTAATCATTAAAGACCATCATTTTTTAGCTTTACACAAAAGCAATGCCAAAAATAACTTCTTAGACTTACCTGGTGGAAAAACACATATGAAAGAAAGTGCTGAGCAAGCATTACTTCGAGAAATCGAGGAAGAGACTAACCTTATTGTCTCACCCAAAAAAGTATTAAGCACCTGGCAGTTCGTTAATGATGATTACCTCATTATGGGCGTTTTATATCTATGCGATTTAGTTGGGGGTGATCTAGTTCTTTCAAGTGAACATAACTACTACGAATGGTTACCACTTAATCTAGACTCAGCTACACGACTAAATCCTTCATTATCTGACGCAATTTGTCAGTTAGATTTCAAAGCACTTTGAGGTCTATTTTTCATCTTTTCGCATATGCTATAAATGTATTGGTTTTTCCTTTACACTCTTTCAAAAATTTTAACACTTATCCATTAAAAGATAGCCCAGGCAAAATGACCTGGGCTTTTACTATACCTTTGTTAACCACATTTTCACTTCTTCATTCCATATTGATAAAGGAATCTCTTGATAATTTAAGATTTCAAACAGTGAAAATTCTAATTCTTGTTCTTCAATCTGACGCTCAATGATTTGTTTAAACTGACATCTTAACATAATCTGTGGATGAGTTAACAATGGGATTTCAACTTCATTAAACCCGTGCTTTCCTTTAACTAAGAGATAATGATAATTAAAATTTTCAATATTCAAGTGATCATTTTGTGTGCTCACCACCTCTAAATTCAAATGAACTCGAGGCAATGTTCTTGAAAACTGACGATTTTTTTGACGTCGAAATCTAATATTTCGTTCAATATCATTATAGATACTTTTATCCACAATTTCGCTCGGTAAATGCGGGACACGATCATATAAAATCTTAATTAATTCCTGATAATTTTCTTCAGATATTTCATTTACTTCAAAAACATACCGATAGGTGTCATCTGAATCCACACGAATTAATTTCCCTTTAAATGAAGCCTGATAGTCTTCTCGAGTTAAACTAATCGGATAAATCTGATCACTTGGAATCAAGTATGGAAAATCTGATTGTACAGCAATTCCTTTTTCTGAAATATCATAGGTTTTTAACGATTTTAATTCATGTTCCACTTCAATAGTTACATCCGTCTCAATTTTAAATCGATCGCTCATCCGATAGACAGGGCGACCTAAAACAAAGAATAATGCCATTAATAATCCATAACTATTTGTCGCTAACCAAAATAAAGCAATGACGTACTCACTTCCATCGCCTAAAAACAAATGATAAAATGAACGGATCATTCCAATGAATGTCAATGCTAGTAAAATAAAATGAGGAATAGCCAGCTTTAAAATATCAGAATTTTTATGAACGACTTGTTTATCCTTACGTGTAACTTCAAATTTTTTCATACTTAAACCGATTGACTCTAATAAAACAGCTGGAATTAAAGAGGGCATCATAATAATTTCATAAACATTCGTCCACTTAATACTTCGAACATTTCCCGAAAAGCGACGAAGTGTCATTCTAATCATGACATACATTGGCAACCAAAAAACAATGACTTGAATTAAGTTTGCTTTGACAACGACCACATTAAAGACTGTAAACATAATCGGTGCCAACAAATAAATGATTCGCTTTAAACAGTTATACCAATAAAAAATCGCATTTGTATAGTTGATTCGTTGTTTCCATGTTAGTCCTTTTAAAAGTAATGGACAGTAACGACGAAATGTTTGAATACATCCACGGGCCTAACGATTACGTTGTTTCAAAATCCCCTCTAAATCATGTGGTGATAATCCAGATGCTTGAATGGAATCTACCGCATATGAAAGATATCCTTTACTTTGAATCAACATCCCCGTGGCAATATCTTCGGTGATAATTCCTGTGACGAATCCCCCTATTTCATTTAAGGCCTCTCTTGATAAAATGGTGTTACTTCCACCATAAATAACAGAGTTACTTTCATTTTTTCCAAGTTGAATATCTCGATAAAAATAATCCTGTTCATTCAGAATCCGATCTTCAGAGAATAAATAATACTGGAAAATGTCTAGGTTATAAAACACCTGCGGAAGCTGAATAAATCCAAGCTTTTGGCTTAAATTCTTTTCTTCAATCCCTCTTTCACGTTCTAACTGACGTTTTTGCTCATTTTCAATGAAAAATGGAATACTCTCAAGTAAAAAATGCTTCATCGGTATCATATCTGCATCTAGTGTCACCACATAAGGGGATGTTGTAAGGCTTAATGCATGATTTAAATTCCCTGCCTTTGCGTGTTCATTATCCACTCTACTTATATAATGTACACCTAAATGCTTGGCTAACTGTTTAACACTCGGGCGATGTCCATCATCTAGTATATAAATATGAACCTTTGATAAATCCGGATACGCTATATTCTTACATCCTATAATGGTTTTATATAACAGTTCCTCGGGTTCATTATATGTAGCAATATAAACATCAACATGTGGATAAAGCTCTTTATCTACCACTTCCGGTTTTACGGGCACAATCAGTTTAGTTACATTTAAGAAATGAATAAAAAATTCACTCATCCCTAGTAACTCAACAATTAACAAAATAAGTCCGCAACTAATAGAAAACCATCCGTATCCAATCGGAATCGTAAAAAAAATTCGCCAAATAAAGTACACTGTTGAAAATAAAACATAAAATAACAGCCACTTTCGATGGCTTCTTATTTTTTTTGTTTCCATCGTTACTCTCCTTTCGAAAAGTTAAAAAATTCAGGAACTAAATTTGAAGGACTGACTGAAACTAAAACAATATCTGGCTGATACATCGGAACTAATTCATATAGTGAGCAACCTTCATAATAACGTAAGTCAATGAGTTTCATTTCACCAACCGTTGTAGATAAAAAAGCAGCCAATGGTAACATAAAGGAATCTTTAATCATTAAAATTTTAGGACCATTCTCATATAAATTATTTTTAATCCTTACTTCTCCATAATTTCCACCTAAATAAACCATATAACGGTCGGCCTCTATTCCTAGACCCTCAGATAACCAATAGGTTTGAAGAACGGTTTCATCAAATGTACCTGTTACCATATTCCCATCCCAAGTATAAGTTAAATTCGTTTCAAACATTGGCTTAATGACTATAAAATCATCCATTCCTGCATAACCATAACCGATTCGTTTTCCTAAAGAACCCAGAAATGATTGAGGATAACTAATCTGTTCATACTGATTTAAGTCCGTATAACCTTCATCTAACTCCAAACCATATCGCTCATTCAAAAATGAGACAACCTGTGTAAATCCCCAAAAGGCAGTCCTTGGTGTCCAGTGGTGATCAGTATCAAAAAATAAATCAGACGGTTCGATCCCACTTTGTAAAATACCCTCTCGTAAATCGAGATAATCAATCTTATCTTCAGACAACTTTCTTAAAAATTCATCTGCTCCCTCATTTGCATAGTTATAAGGTAATCCTTTACTAAAGGTCGTATAACCCTTAATAACTTTATCCGGTGGCATAATAAATGCTACATCCACAGCATACAAATCCAGATAATTTTTAAAATTTTTCATTTCTTGATTAATCTCACTCATATCATTAGGTCCTTTTGAAAAATAGGAAAAATGTAATTTTCCCTGTTCATCTCGGATCACATCAAAATTATCTACCTCATTTTTTCCCATCCATTTTTGAATCACTCCATAAAAATCTACAAACTGAATCTTCCCAATAAAATTCTCATTAAAGTAAGTTTCAAGTTGTGTAGGATTATCGAGTTCAACCTCCTTCGGTGTCTGAATCAGATGAAAGATATTGAGTGCACTCATCCCTAAAATTGAAACCATCAATACACTAGTCGTCACTGACTTTACCTTCATCCTATTCACCTCCTAAAAATTAAAATAAATAAATGGATTATACGTTCCCTTAACTAAATAAGTAACACTAATCATGAACAATAACCACATTGCAATGGGAGAGATCCACTTCATTCCCTTAATAGGTTTTAGTGGAACCGCAAAAATTAATCCCGCCATTAAAAAAGCCCATACTCTTTTAGATACATTAAATCCTGTGAAATCAAGAAGTGAGATTTTAATGGATTAAGCATGGAACCAAAGTATGAAAAAGCGTCGGTCATACTATTCGATCGAAATAAAACCCACCCAAACAATACGACCAATAGCGTATAAACTCTTGGCCAAACTCGACCTTTTTTTCGCATCCACTTCGTGAAAGGAAATAGCTTCTCAATTAAAATAAAAATAAAAAACCAAAGTCCCCATACAATAAAGGTCTCCTTTGCTCCATGCCAAATACCAGTTAATAACCAAACCACAAATAAATTACGAATCAATATATCCGGGTTACTAACACGGGAACCTCCGAGTGGGAAATAGACATAATCTCTAAACCATTGACCGAGGGAGATATGCCAACGACGCCAAAATTCAGAAACAGATTGTGCGATATATGGAAAGTTAAAGTTCTCATCAAAATGAAAGCCAAGCATCAACCCGAGTCCAATTGCCATATCCGAATAACCACTAAAGTCATAGTAAATCTGAAGTCCATAAGCTATAGCACCTACCCATGCAAACACCAATGACAATCCATCATTAACCTGTAAAAACGCACGATCGGCCACAATTGCAATCGTATTAGATAACAATACTTTTTTTGCTAATCCAATCACAAATCGGTTCATTCCCGTACTGAAATCATTCCAATTTTCTCGACGATTTTCGATTTCCCAAGCAATGGTATTATAACGAACAATAGGTCCTGCTATGAGCTGTGGAAAGAATGAAATATACAACCCAACATTTAAAATATTATGCTGGGCCTTAGCATTTTTCCGATAAATATCCACAACATAAGAAATACTTTGAAACGTAAAAAATGAAATTCCAATCGGTAATAAAAAATCAGGAATCGGTAACTGATAATTTCCTTGCGTATTAATGAACATCATCGTTGGTCCTAAGTACTTAAAGACAAATAAAATACCGATGTTATATAAAAGCATCCAAAACATGAGCCACTTACCTGCTTTAGATCCGTGCTCTACCTTCTCCGACCACAAGCCTAAAAAATAATTAACGACGATGGAAGTGATCATCAACCAAACAAAAATAGGCTCTCCAAAAGCATAGAATAAAAGACTAACAATTAATAAAAAGACATTACCAGCTCGGCGAAATGGTTTTAATAAAAAATACCCGATCCAAAAGAAGGGCAAAAATGCAAATAAAAAGATTGTAGATGAGAATAACATCATTCAAAACCTCGCTTTACCTAACTACCCTTTACAAGTAGTATGTGATAAAAAGACTTTATTAAAGATTGGCAGTCCATCTATTTGGGTAAAACATTCACCAAACTATTTCATCCATTAAAAAGACATTCTTTCATTAAAAAGAATGTCTTTTTCTAGATTTTGAAAATAAAATAATGCCTATAAAACCAATTAGGCTACAAATACTCACAACCAAAGTGACCTTTTGTAGGATCGTTCCTTCGTATGAAACCACAATCATCCCTTCGCCTACAATATCTCGAACAATGACACGAACGACTCCATTGTCTCCACTCCCAACCTCTAAAGATTCGTCATTCAATTTCGCCCCATATCCTTTGTAATAAAGTAATGGGACCTTAATCTCTAAATCAGGCTGTGTTTGTCCACTAAATTTAATCGTAATCGTCGTCCCCACTTGATTCGCAACATAATCAATATCCTGATTAACAAAGTACTGATTCTCACGTTCGATCATCAAATCATTATCTGTCTCAAGAGGAATATACTCCCCATTTCCAACCGTATAATGGCGATCTGTAATCGAATTTGATGAGGTATCGGTTCTCGCTAAAGGATCCACTAGAATTGGATCATAATAATTAATCGTTTCATACTCAGCTTGAACCCCAAGCCACACACTCCACGCTACAATAATGATACCTAGAATCTTTCCAATTTGACTTGATAACGAGTAAAACAAGGCAAAAGCCAACGTTAAAAAAGACGTCGCAATCATTAATAATCGCCATGGAAACTGAAGACGAGCAAAAATCGGGATATATTTCAAAACAAAATGCCACGGAAACAAATGACTTGTCATGATTAATACCATAAAACTAATGATAACTCCTATCCAGGCTACATTTTTTTGCCTTTGAGTGGCTTCTTGACGTTGTGCTAACATGCCGAGTAAGACAATCCCAATAATAGAAATCCCTACTCCACCTGGAAACCAATCATCAGGAGATCCACTAATCGAATACGTTAAAAACACATCCTTTAATGAAAATAACCAATTCAAATCATAATTTGAGTTGTCAGATACCCTAAATTTTTGATTCATTAACAGCTCAAACATTGGAAACAAACAATAACTAACCAATAAGATGGACATCATAGTCGCTTTAATCAAGCTCCATAATCGCTTTCGATGTCTAAATAATTTAATAATCGAGAATAAACAAATCGCCACCATAACTTCACACCACATCGAACCACTCAGTAAATGCGATAAAAAAACACCACTAAATCCAATAGTTAGCTCATACCATTTTCTCTCATCATCAAAAAAGATATAGTAAATTCCAAGAAGGATAAACGGAATAAACATAAACGCTAAAACTTCACCGAGTGCAGCTCGTGTCCACACATCCACAATGCGATATAAAGACACGGTATAAAGCAGCATTCCAAGTCGTGATGCCCACTCGTGATGCGTGATTTTAATTAAAGCACGATATATAAATATGGCAGTCAGTGCAGTATAAACTAAAATCATGATTTTATAAGCTAAAATAACATCAACACCGACTAAACACAATAAAGCAGCGGGATATAAAAACAAATCGGGATACATGATTCCATTTGCATAACCATAACCATAAAAGTAATCTGGATAAATTCGCACCGGAAATTCACCAAATTGTAATCCTTTTGAGATAGCTTCGATTCGTGATAAATGAAAAATTAAATCATGCCCGCCGGGAATCGTTTCGTTAAGTAATCCAAAACAACTTAAACAAATGGCGAGCAATAAAAAAATCCACAAACCTATATTGAATTTCTTCATGAAAAAACAAGCCTCCTAAAAAAACAGTCCTCCTTATATTTCCACTTTTTGAATATTATATACGGAAAAAGGAAAGTCTTTCGACTTCCCTTCTCTAATAATAAAATAAAGAGATCTCCCTTAGGAGACCCCTTTGATTTATATTTTTTTAAGTTTGGAACGGCCTACAATTACAATAAAAGCAATGAAACTAATAATACTAATACCAAGCGTTATATGTTGTAATGTTGTTCCTTCGTAGGAAACCACAACTATTCCATTTCCTACAACCTCTGGAATAACAAAACTAACAGCTCCATTGCTACCTGATATCACTTCAAGTGATCGACCCTCTAGTTTAGCACCATAACCCTTGTAATAAAGTAGCGGCACTTCAACTTGTAAGTCTGGTTGAGTCTGACCTTCGAATTCAATGGTGATCGTTGTCCCCTCTTGTTTTGTTTTGTATTCAATTTCTTGATTTACACGATATCGATTTTCAAGTCCATACATATTGATAATATTAGTTTTTAAAGGGACATATTCAGAATTTCCGACCGGATAATCACGATCATTAACTGCATACTCTGATATCTCCTCGCGAACTAAAAGACTTGAATCTACTTTCGTCATATATCTCAACGTTTCAATTTGCGCTTCTACCCCAACTATGACACTAAGGATTACCGTTAAGATCCCTAACACTTTAGCATAGCTCTTTGAATATGAATAAAAAATAGCAAAAGCTAAAACTAATAATGACGTTGCTATCATTAATAATCGCCACACAAACTGGAGACTTTCAAAGACTTTAGCATACTTTAAAACTTCATACCATGGGAAAATATCACTCATCATCACTAATACAGCAAGACTAATGATGACACTTCCCCAGGCAACAACTGATAATTTTTTGGGAATTTCTTGAATCTGTGCTGCCAAACCTATCACAATAATCCCCATTACTGAAAATCCAATTCCACCAGGAAACCACTCATTAGGATGACCTTCAATTTTTGAATCTAAAAAAATAGCCTTTAATGGTAAAACAGAATCACCTAAATAATACGCAATATCTTCAGACATTTTAAGTTTTTGGTCCATTAACTGTTCAAACATTGGAAATAGGAAAAAACTAACTAACAAAATCGTCATTCCTGTTGCTTTAATTAAATTCCATAATCGTCTAGGTTCTTTAATCATCTTTGGAATAAACACAATACAAATCACAACCATAACAGATGACCACATAGCTCCGCTCAGTAAATGAGATAAAAAAATTCCTGTAAATCCAATCGTTAACTCATACCATTGTCGGTCATCATCAAAAAAGATATAGTAAATTCCTAATAAAACAAATGGAATAAACATAAACGCTAGCACTTCTCCCAGTGCTGCTCTTGTCCAAACATCAACAACTCGGTATAACGATACCGTATAAAGAAGCATCCCAAGTCTTGATGCCCACTCCTGACGGGTAATCTTTATTAGCGTACGATACATAAAAATAGCAGTCAAAATTGTACACACTAAAATCAAGCCTTTATATGCCCAAATGACACCTATCCCTGTTAAACAAAGAAAGGCAGCGGGATATAAAAATAAATCGGGATACATAAGACCATTTGCATATCCGTACCCTTTAAAATAATGTGGATAAATTCGAACCGGTAACTCTCCAAATCGGATCCCTTCAGATAACGATTCAATTCTCGCTAAATGAAACGATAAATCATGTCCCTTTGGCAAGTCATTCATAAATAATCCAAAGCAACTCAATCCAACAGCTGCAACTAAAAATACTAATAACCCTACATTCAATCTTTTTGTTAGAAAATTCATTCTCTAAACCTCCTGCTATAAAACAAAAACCTATTTTATCCAATTCAAAAAAGAAAGTCAAATGACTTTCCTTTTCTAAAATAAATTAAAATACCAATCTAATAACGACTGCCCATAAAACAAACAAATATACGAGGCCATTGCAATAAATGGCCCGAACCCAATGACTTTTGCTTTATCTTTCATAAATAATAAAATATAAATTAAAGCAATAACTGACGCGATAAAAATAGATAAAAAGGTTGGTGCTATCCCAAGAACAAAACCAACGACAGCATAAAGTTTGATGTCTCCACCACCTAGTGCCTCTTTCTTAAATAAAAGTTGTCCGAGTAATCCAATGACGTAAAGTGTCAAAAAACCAACGACTGCACTTACTAAAGCAATCATCAAGTCGAGTTGTGGATAAAGCACATATAAAAAAACGATGATAGCTCCCCAAAACAGCAACACCTTATCAAGAATCAATTGATAATAAATGTCTGACACGGTGATGATGATTAGCATTGAGAGAAAGGCCCACGCAACAAAAATATGTCCTGTTTCAAATCCTTCAAAACCATAAAACCAAACCGGGAACACAAATAGAAGTCCCGCTACGATTTCTGATAATAAATAAATCGGCTTAATGTGCATTTTACATTCACGACATTTTCCACCCTGAATGATATATGAGAGAATCGGGATTAATTCAATAGCTGTCAGTTGATGTCCACACCCCGGACATCTCGAACGGTCGCTCACCCAGTTTTCTCCGATTGGCATCCGGTAACCCACGACGTGGTAAAAGGACCCAAGAGCAGCTCCCAAAAATAAAAGTAATAAGTAAAACAAACGAAAACCTCCTTTCATCATACTATACGCTATTTCTCTACCACTTCTTTTTATTCTAAATATGCTTTTGCATCTTCCATTCCAATGACCCCATACATCATCTGTTCTTTAATTGCCATTTCCATTGTTTGCATCCCCATCTCTTTACTCGTTTGGATGACACTTGGAATTTGATAAACTTTTTCTTGACGGATTAAATTTGCGATAGCAGGAGTATTGACCATAATCTCACACACAGCTTTACGACCATCACTATCTTGACGCTTAAATAGACGCTGCGCTACTACCCCAACTAGACTTCCAGCTAACTGCATACGAATTTGAGTTTGCTTCTCTGCTGGGAAAACATCAATAATACGTTCAATCGTTGAAGCGGCTGATGAAGTATGTAGCGTTCCAATCACTAAATGGCCTGTTTCAGCTGCTGTTAAAGCAATTTGTATAGTTTCTAAATCGCGCATCTCCCCTACTAAAATAATATCTGGATCCTGGCGAAGGGCAACACGTAATGCAGAATTAAAATCCTTCACATCTGATCCAATTTCCCTTTGATTAATCACACATTTATTATGTTTATGCTGAAACTCAATCGGATCTTCAAGCGTAATAATATGCTTATGGGCGTTTTGATTCACATAATTAATCATGGCAGCTAACGTGGTTGATTTACCTGAACCTGTAGGACCAGTTACTAACACAAGCCCGCGTGGTTTATCCATAAAAGCTTTTAAAATAGGAGGTAACTCAAGTTCTTCAAATGTAGGAATTTTATTTGGAATCGGTCGAATAGCCAGTGCCATTTGGCCACGTTGATAATAAGCATTTACACGAAAACGTGAAACCCCCGGAATACTATGAGAAAAATCTAGCTGATAATTTTCTTGAAAGCTTTCAAAATGATCTTGCGGAATAATTTCATGTACTAATGCTGTCACAATTGACGGTGCTAAGACGTCATCATTTAAGGGGCGTAATTCTCCCCTTAAACGAATCATCACTGGTACCCCTACTGTAATATGAATATCTGAGGCTTTAAGCGTAATCGCCTCCGTTAAAATCTCATTAATTGATTGCATATACTTTCTCCCTTAATTACTAAATATAAAACTATTTGAATTGTATTTTTGTAATAAAAAGCTACACATATTGTGTAGCTTTTTATTAGAATAAATTTGGAAGATTAGAAATTCCATTCTCATCTACTTGTTTAATTGTTTTAATTTCAACAGCTTGACTTTGAGCCCCTACTGATAAATTATTTATAAATATATGATCTTTCATATCTGGAGTTAGTGCCTGATATAAAATCAAGACTTTTGAGTTTGTTGGAACTTTTGTTGCTAAAGTAAAACGAATCTTATCCATTTTGTTTTGTGAAGACAAGTGAATTCCAACCCCATCGACTAAAGACAGTTTAATTCCACCCTCTTCTTCAACGACCTGATAAACTTTAATATCTTTTAGTGCAATATTAAAGTCTGAATCTACGTCTAAAATTACTTCTTGTAATGGAGATTTATAGGTGAAAATTCCAGCAAAATTAACATTCGTCTGTCCTACAAACGTCTGTATTGATTCTCCTAAAGACTCAATAATATCAACAGCTGTTTTATCTGAATTTACCCCTCCATATAGTCCATGAAGTATATCCGTTTGTGGTTCAAAAAATTCATAATTGGCTTCAAAGATATTATTGTCATAATTAATATCAAACGTAACACCTTGAGTTAAATCAACTATCTGCAAGCTATCGCCATTCTTTTGAATCACATCAAAATCTTGTAAGGCTTCTGGAACATTTACTGTTAGTGTATACGTTCCTGTTGGAACATTATCTAAAATAAATTCACCTGCACTATTTGGAGTGATACTATATTCCATTCCACCTTGACTACGCACATTAATCATGGTCTGCTGTAGAACGCTATTAAACTCCTCTGAAATTAATTTAATGCGAATTTGCCCTTTTTTAATAGATAAATCTAGTGACTGTGTTCCTTCAATTGGTTGACTACAAGTATTAATACAATAGCGGCTATCTCCACTAATTGTTACGCGAGTTGGATCAGTAACTAAAAACTGATTACTCGACCCAATTTTTAAATGATAACTAGCAGACATTGAAGGTGAAGTTAAGCTACCTATATTTTGAGTCAAATTTCCATTAAGCATTAAATAGGTTGGGAGTGATTTTAATGTATAACTTAAGTCTATATAGTTCTCTTGATAAGATTGTTCTTTTTCAAAAGTTGCTAATAACTCTACAACATCACCCACTAAGAATTTAGTAGTTTCATTAGCGGTAGATAAACTAACATTTAATAAATCACTGTCAACAAGATCTAGTGTTCTGAGAACCTCTTCTGATTTTGCTCCTCGATCATCGATAGCATAAACCTTCACCTGTAATTGGGTGTAATTACTATCTGCTATCTTCCCATAACCTGAAAGAGTATTTTTATCTAATGTTACTTTAAAGCTTTCATTATCTTTTCTATCTTCAAATAGTAACTCATCACCCAAAGAAATATCACATTTGTTATTTCTACACGCTTTCACCTCAACGGTAACATTCATTAAATCTAAATCGATATCACGTGGAATAACATTAAATTCAATTTTACTCTGAGCTCTTGCAATCTGTTGATTATTTTCTAGATTCTGCACTTCAACAGTTGGACGATGATTCGCCCCTCGTTCAGCTTTAATAATCGTATTAATAAATAGTTTTAATTCTGAATCAGGATAGTGAATATATTCTCGGGTTTGTTCGCCTGTTCCCGAGAACGTAATATTACCTTTTGAATAAGTATAATAATTATTTCTAACATCATATGGATTAACTTGGGTTGCCATTAAGTTTCCACTACCACTTCCTTGATTTCCAGTTGTTCTATTTGTCCACATCGTATACCAAGGAATAACCTCTTCATCTTCAAGATTCAATTGATAGTATTGACTATGTGTTCTTCTTATTTCTAAAAGTTGATCGATACACATAAGTCGTTTTAAAATCAATCAAACCAATCAAAATCATTAAAACTGTAAAAAATAAATATTTATAAAAGTCTAACTGTAAACCATATTTTTGATAAAGAGAAATTCCTATACTTCCTATTAATGCAGAAAGTAATAAACTATCTATGATTTCTTTCTGATTAAAATGTATCTTCCAGCTTGCCATCGGTAGCTCTTCGATTAATCCCGTAGCTGCTATTTTTATCATTGGACCTAGGCAAAGACTCATAATTAAAATAATACTGATCATGTCTAACCGTCCTTTTCTCCTTAATTTTAAGCATAAAAAAAACGGCTCCACAAAAAAGGCAGCCGGTTTGTAGTGCACCCCAAATGTTAGACTTAAAAATCTAATGTTAGGGGTGTTTTTCTA
>NZ_CALIOS010000120.1:0-5370 GCF_938044715.1 uncultured Turicibacter sp. | reverse complement strand
GCTTCCCGATTATATGTCAGAGATTACGAGGCTAGTTCAAACAGAAGGTAGTGCCATGGGTGACATTTGGGTACAAGGCTCTTACATGCTATTTTGCGCACTAGGGAGTTTAATTTCTGCAGTCATTGTTGGTTTTTTCGCAGCACGTATTGCCGCAACATTATCAAAACGACTTCGAGAAAGTTTATACACCAAAGTAGAATCTTTTTCGATGCAAGAAATTAATCAATTTTCTAATGCTAGTTTAATTACACGTTCAACCAATGACATTACACAAGTTCAAATGGTATTTGCCATGGGGTTACAAGTGATGATTAAAGCACCCATTTTAGCCGTTTGGGCAATATTAAAAATTCTTGGAAAAAATTTCGAATGGTCACTTGTAACTGCAGGAGCCGTCTGTGTGTTATTAGTTATGCTATCAATCATTTTAATTTTTGCTGTTCCAAAATTTAAAATAATTCAAGGACTAACCGATAATCTCAACTTAGTCACACGAGAAAATTTAACGGGAATTCGAGTTGTCCGAGCTTATAATGCAGAAAATTATCAAGAAGAAAAATTCGAAAATGCAAATAACATTTTAACTCGTACTCATTTATTTACTGGACGTATTATGGCTATTATGGGACCTGGAATGACATTAATTATGAGTGGATTAAGTTTGGCTATCTACTGGATTGGAGCTTACCTGATTGAAGCTGCGGATAGAATGGATAAAATTGGGTTATTTAGCGATATGGTCGTATTTTCATCTTATTCAATTCAAGTCGTCATGGCCTTTATGATGCTCACCATGATCTTTATCATGTTACCACGTGCCACTGTTTCAGCCAAACGAATTATGGAGGTTTTAAATACACCTCTTAGTATTGTTGATGGAACAAAGCAAGCCCCTACTGATAGGGTTGGAGAAGTGGAATTTAGAAATGTTAGCTTCAAATATCCAGATGCTGAAGAATATGTGATTGAAAACATCAGTTTCAAAGCGAACCGAGGCGAAACCGTTGCTTTTATTGGATCAACGGGTAGTGGTAAGTCAACCTTAATCAACTTAGTTCCTCGTTTTTACGATGCAACTGAAGGAGAAGTCTTAGTTGATGGAATGAACGTCAAGGATTATAAACAATCTGATTTAAACAATAAGCTGGGCTATGTTTCACAAAAAGCCGTCTTATTTGCTGGTACAGTAGAGTCCAATATTGCTTTTGGAGATAACGGACGTCAGATGGCTAAATTAGATCAGGTTAAAAAAGCAATCACCATTGCCCAAGGTCGTGACTTTGTTGAAAAAATGGATCGAACTTATCACTCATCTATTGCTCAAGGAGGAAGTAACGTTTCCGGAGGACAAAAACAACGTCTTGCAATCGCTCGTGCCATTTGTCGTGATCCTGAGATCTATATTTTTGATGATTCTTTCTCAGCGCTCGATTATAAAACAGATCGTGTCTTACGCGCTGCATTACGACAAGAAACAAAGGATGCAACCCATTTAATTGTTGCGCAACGAATTGGAACGATCATTCATGCGGATAAAATTATTGTACTCGATGAAGGAAAAATGGTTGGCATCGGAACCCATCAAGAGCTTTTGAAAAATTGTGAAGTTTACCGACAAATTGCTTATTCACAATTATCGAAGGAGGAGTTAGAACATGAGTAGACCAAATCGCGGACCAATGGCAGGAGCAGGGGCTCCGACTGAGAAAGCAAAAGACACGAAAAAAAGTGTCAAAAAACTTCTTCTATTTTGTCAACCTCATTATCTTTTAATAGCTTTCGCCCTTATTTTTTCGATTGTTGGAACCATTCTTACCCTGATTGGACCTGACAAATTAAGTGAAGTCACAGACCTTATTACAGCGGGTTTAATGACGGGAATTGATCTAGACGCTGTCGAAGATCTTTGCTTACTTCTTGTGTATATGTACGGAGCATCCTTCATTTTATCTTATTTTCAAGGATTTATTATGAATACAGTCACACAAAAAGTGGCAAAGAGTTTAAGAACACAAATTTCAGAAAAAATCAATCGGTTACCACTCAGATACTTTGATTCAACAAGTTATGGCGATATTTTAAGTCGTGTGACAAATGATGTCGATAGCATTGCGCAAACTTTGAATCAAAGCGTGGGGAATTTAGTATCTGCCATCACCTTATTTTTCGGCTCACTTTTCATGATGTTTATCACCAATGCATGGATGGCAATCACCGCCATTCTTTCAACCGTGATTGGTTTTATCTTAATGATGTTTATTATGTCAAAATCACAAAAATATTTTATTAGACAACAACGTGATTTAGGATTAATGAATGGACATGTCGAAGAAATCTATTCAGGACACAACATTGTCAAAGTGTATAATGATGAGGCAAAAGCGAAAGCAAAATTTGATGAGATTAATGAGGACTTATACGAAAGTGTTTGGCGTTCTCAATTTTTATCAGGATTAATGATGCCACTGATGAGTTTTATTGGAAATTTTGGTTATGTGGCAGTATGTATTGTAGGAGCCTCTTTGGCGATGAATGAAGTCATCACCTTTGGGGTGATCGTAGCCTTTATGGTTTATATTCGTCTGTTTACTCAACCACTATCACAAATTGCACAAGCAATGACGAGTTTACAACAGACGGCAGCGGCTAGTGAACGTGTTTTTGAGTTCTTAGAAGAACCTGAAATGCAACAAGAAAATGGAAAAATAAATGATTTTACTGTTAGTAAAGGGGAAGTCGAGTTTAAACACGTTCATTTCGGTTATCACGCAGATCGAACCATTATTAACGATTTTTCAGTGACAACAAAACCTGGACAAAAAGTTGCCATTGTGGGTCCAACCGGTGCTGGAAAAACGACGATGGTTAATTTACTTATGAAGTTCTATGAAGCGAATTCAGGTGAAATTTTAATTGATGGGATGCCCATTAATCAGTTAACTCGTCATAATGTTCATGATTTGTTTGGGATGGTGCTTCAAGATACATGGATTTTTGAAGGAACGATTCGTGAAAACATCGTGTATTCCATGAAAAATGTGTCAGATGAAGAGGTGGAGAAGGCATGTAAGGCCGTTGGCATTCACCATTTTATTAAAACATTACCGAAAGGATATGAGACGATTCTAAATGATAAGGCAAATTTATCAGCTGGACAAAAACAGCTAATCACGATTGCCCGTGCGATGGTTGAAAATGCACCCCTTCTTATTTTAGATGAAGCCACAAGTTCGGTTGATACCCGTACTGAAATTCTCATTCAAGAGGCGATGGATAAATTAATGAGAGGACGCACCTCATTTGTGATTGCGCATCGCTTGTCCACTATTAAAAATGCCAATCTCATTTTAGTGATGAATCATGGAGATATTATTGAAAGTGGAACCCATGAACAACTCATGAAGCAAAACGGATTCTATGCTGAGCTTTATAACAGCCAGTTTGAGAAATTAGCTGAGTAAAAATCAGCATGAAAACAGTAATATCATTGGAGGAGTCCGTACCTTTTAATAGAGACCTCGATTAATCAATCGTTGTGACAAAAAAAATCCTTTGAACCACAAGGTGTTCAAAGGATTTTTAATTATTTAGCAAAAACAGCGTCTAAAGCGTCAACTGCTTTTTGTACCTCTGCTTGTGCAAAAGCAGCTGCTTCATCATCACTTGCATCCATATCTTCGTTAATGGCTCCTAACATCACTAAGAACACATAGTTATCGTAGCGTAACACTTGACAAGCCGAAACTTTAGCTAAGTTCATTGGATATTGCATGCTATCGTTAATTAAGTATTCTTGGTAAGCTTGTAAAGCAGCTTCAACGGCTTCAGCATTTCCTTCAGTGGCTTCAATTCCGATAAATAAGTCTGGGTGCATGCTGATCATCGGTTGTTCAGCAACGAATTGTGCCACGTATTCAGGATTAACTCCGTATACACTTTCTAATAAGTCAGCTGGAATAGCCGTGTTTGGAAGATAATCTTCACCATATACATCACGAACGGCTTCATAAGCATCCGCTAATTGACCTGTGACTTCAACTGTGATTTCACCTTCAATAAGACCGTCTTCTTCCACAACGTCATCTGTTTCAACTTCTGTTGTTTGATCAATCGCTGGTGTTTCTGGTTCTCCCGCAGGCGTTTGTTCTTTTGAGCTACAAGCTGTTAAAGCTCCAGCAGCCATCATAGCAACTAATAAATATTTAAAATTTTTCATAGTTTTACTCCTTTTTTCCCCTTGTTCGTACTTTAATGTTTAGTACACCCTTATTATAACAAAATACGGCACGAGATTCTATGGAATATCTATGGAATTAAAAGTGTTTTGAGCGGTTAAATTCAGAAAAATTATAAAAAATGATCCTATCATATGATCTCCACTCAAAAAGCTTCATCACATTTAAACCTTGGAGGAGTCTACTTTTTTTACATTTTATTTAACGAGATGACAAAAAACGACAAAGATTAAATCATTTTTGTGAGATAATAACCTCTTGTGTTTTGTTACTTATGAAAGGGGATGCTCTCGGTGTCAAATCAACTCCGCACTGATCAATCACTATCTAAAATAGAAAATAGATTTTTCTGGGGAATTATTTTAATATCCGTTTTACTATCTATTTATTTAATTACTACTATGTTGTTCTATCAATCATTAGATAAACTCTCGTTGATTTCAGCTATTAACTTTATTAGGCATTTTAACTTTATCCTTTCTGTTTTAGCCGTTGCGAGTTGTTTGATGTCCTATAACCGTTCAAAAAAAGAAAATATCTTTATTATCGCCCTAATGTACCTAGGATTATCAACGGGTATTTTATTTGGGCAAGTTGATTATTTAACCTTTTTATCGAATGAACTGGTTATTACTAACTATATCACCGTATCAGCCTCATTATTAAGGATTGGAATTTTACTGGTTGTGCTTCAGAAAAATTCTAAATTAAAACAGTTGATACTCAGTCATAAAAAAAAGTCGATTTTATTTGTCATTTTATTTACCATGATTTTTGGCTTTATCGAGCGAATAGTTAATTCTTATGGTATTCTAAATGGTAACGTCTTCTTTATCGGCTATAATTTATTTTTATTTATTTGCTATACGAGCGTTTCAATCCATCTCTTCATGTCTGGATTTAAAGAAAAAGATTATCTATTTCCTATCTTAAGTTCTAGTATTTTTATGTTAGCCCTTAAAGCCCTTTATGCCATCATTGCTTTAAATGGCTCAGTTCAACTTTCTTTAAACGTTAAATTGATGTCAGTGGCCATTACCTATATTGGTTTTTTAATTGTGATTGCCGGTAATTTTGTTGACTTATTTTTATCAAGTTTACGAATCAAATTGTTAAATAATAAGCTTACGTT
>NZ_CALIOS010000119.1:0-18663 GCF_938044715.1 uncultured Turicibacter sp. | reverse complement strand
ACATGCTCAAAATGTGGTGGATGTGGATGTAACATTTGTAAAGGTACAGGATGGATTGAAATTTTAGGAGCAGGTATGGTTCATCCAAACGTATTAGAAATGTCTGGATTTGACTCAAAAGTATATCAAGGATTTGCCTTTGGTATTGGAGCAGAACGTATTGCAATGCTTAAATACGGAATTGAAGATATCCGTAACTTCTATACAAATGATTTAAGATTTATCAATCAATTTAAATAAGACATTTTTAATAGGAATTGGAGGCTATAACATGTTAGTTTCAGTAAATTGGTTAAATCAATATGTCAATATTAGCGATATTGATCCAAAAGAATTAGCAGAGCGTATTACACGCACAGGAATCGAAGTAGAATCAGTAAATATCTTATCAGATGCAACAAATATTGTTATTGGTCATGTTTTAGAACGTGTTCAACATCCAAATGCCGATAAATTATCGGTTTGCCAAGTAGATGTTGGAGGAGAAGAAGGGGTTCTTCAAATCGTTTGTGGAGCGAAAAACGTAGCTGCGGGACAAAAAATTATTGTCGCTAAACCAGGAGCTGTTTTACCAGGAAACTTTAAAATTAAACGTTCTAAATTACGCGGTGAAGAATCAAACGGAATGTGCTGTTCATTAAAAGAATTAGGAATTGAGCAAAAATTAGTTCCAACAGCTTATGCTGAAGGAATCTTCGTTTGTGCGGATGATGCACCGGTTGGAATGGATGCATTAGAATATTTAAAATTCAATGATACGGTCATTGAATTAGGATTAACACCTAACCGTATGGATTGTTTATCTATGTATGGAGTGGCTTACGAAGTTGGAGCTATTTTATCACGTGAGGTTAAATTTGAAGAGGTTTCTGTTAACGAAGTAGCAGAAGCAGCTAAAGATTTAATCAAAGTAACATCTAACACAGAAAAATCACCAGCTTATTTAACACGCGTGGTGAAAAATGTTGAAATTAAGGAATCTCCACAATGGTTACAAGCGATGTTAATCGCAGCAGGGATGCGTCCGAAAAATAACGTAGTCGATGTCACAAACTTCGTCATGTTAGAAATGGGACAACCATTACATGCATTTGATTATGAGACGATTACGTCAAAAGAAATCGTTGTACGTGAAGCTGTTAATGGTGAAACAATTAAAACGTTAGACGGTCAAGACCGTGAATTGGTTGAAGGAGATATCATCATTACAGACGGAAAAACGCCAATTGCGATTGCCGGCGTAATGGGGGGAGAAAATACAGAGGTTACCGATGAAACAAAAACTGTTTTATTAGAATCTGCAATGTTTGATCGTCTTCAAGTTCGTAAAACAGCAACTCGCTTAGGATTACGTTCTGAAGCGTCAGCTCGTTTTGAAAAGGGAATTGATCCTCAACGTGTCGAGTTAGCGTTAAATCGTGCAGCTTCATTATTAGCTGAGCTTGCAAATGGTGAAGTTTGCCAAGGAATCGTGGCAGATGATCGATTTGAATTAACAGCGGTTGACATTGAGATTACAGCCGAAAAAATTAACTCAGTTTTAGGAACAAACATGTCAACGGATGAAGTGGCATCAATTTGGTCTCGTTTACAATTTACTTATGATTTAAATGGTGAAGTCTTCACAGTTCATGTGCCATCTCGACGCTTAGATATTACAATTGTTGAAGATTTAATTGAAGAAGCGGGGCGTATTTATGGATACGATAAAATCCCAACAACCCTCCCTTCAACAGATATTAAAGGTGGATATTCACCAATTCAATTAGTACGTAATCGTGCTCATGAAACGTTAAAAGCATGTGGGCTAACACAAGTGATTACGTATTCATTAACAAGTGAGGAAAAAGCGACTCAATTCTTATCATTACCAGCAGATGTAAAAGAAACCGTTAAGTTATCAATGCCAATGAGTGAAGAGCGTGCTTACTTACGTCAATCAACAATTCCAGGATTATTAGAAGTCGTTCGTTACAACAATGCTCGTACAATGGCTAATGTTGCAATTTATGAAATTGGTAAAGTATACGGACAAACTGAAGGGGATTACGTAGAAGAAACGAAAATTTCAGGTGCGGTAACGGGACAATTAATCCAAAATAAATGGCAAGGAAAAGTTGAAAATGTTGACTTCTTTGTAGCTAAAGGATATGTTGAGACATTATTAACTGAAATGGGTCATTTAAATGTTACTTATCGTCCAGTTGATGCAACGGAATATAAAGACTTCCATCCAGGACGTAGTGCGGTTGTGTTAGTAAATGATGTAACAGTTGGAGTAGTCGGTCAAGTTCACCCTGCCTTACAACAAGAATTAGATTTAAATGAAACATATGTTTTTGAATTATCATTAGATGCTTTATACGGATTAGAAACATCAAAACCTGGATATGAAATCATCGCTAAACATCCAGGGATGACTCGTGATATTGCCTTAGTGGTAAATCGTGAAGTGTTAGCTGACGACCTAGTTCAAACGATTAAAAAGGCTGCTAATAAATTATTACAAACAGTTGAAGTGTTCGATATTTATGAAGGTAAGGGAGTAGAAGAAGGTAAGAAATCTGTTGCGATTTCACTTTACTACTTAGATCGTGAAAAAACATTAACAGACGAAGATTTACAACCAACACATCAAAAAGTATTAGATGCTTTAACAGCAGAACATGATGCTGTGTTACGCGGATAATTATCAAAACCTAAAAAGGAACAAGTTTCGACTTGTTTCTTTTTATTTTGATGAGAATATTAGTGAAAAGTTTTCAAAAAACAGAAAAGTTGGTTATAATAGAAATAGTAATGACAGATGAGGTGAAAACATGACAAATCAAAATCTAAAACAGCTTAGAGATCGTATAGATGAAATTAATTTACAAATGCTTGAGTTATTAAACGAACGTACTGCTATTGTAGAATTAGTAGGACGCGAAAAAGATAAACAAGGATTAAAAAAATATGATCCCATTCGTGAACATCAAATTTTAGAAAGTTTAAAAGCTAAAAATAATGGACCGATGACGGATGAAATGATGGTTCATATTTTTAAAGAAATCTTTAAGTTGAGTGTGAAGTTACAAGAAGATAATAGTCAAAAAGGATTATTAGTATCTCGAAAAAATAAAGCTCATGATACGGTGATTGATGTTCAAGGTGACTTTGTCGGAGGTGATGTTCAAACTCTGATTTTTGGTCCATGTAGCGTTGAATCAAAAGAACAAATGGAGCTCGTGGCTAAGAATTTAGCAGACAAAGGTTTAAAATACATCCGTGGAGGTGCATTTAAGCCACGTACATCGCCATATGATTTCCAAGGTTTAGGAGTCGAAGGGTTGAAAATTATGTCGGAAACAGCAAAAAAATATGGGTTACGCGTGGTTAGTGAAATCATGGATGCAAAAGATTTAGAAGAAGCTTTACCCTATTTAGATGTGGTTCAAATTGGAGCACGTAATATGCAAAACTTCTCGTTATTAAAGGCAGTTGGGCAAATCGATAAACCTGTGCTATTAAAACGAGGCTTAAGTGCAACGATTGAAGAGTTCATTAATGCTGCTGAATATATTACAATGCATGGAAATCCAAATGTTATGTTATGTGAACGTGGAATTCGTACTTACGAAAAAGCAACTCGTAATACATTAGATATTTCTGCAGTTCCAATTTTAAAACAAGAAACACATTTACCAGTATTTGTTGATATTACTCATTCAACAGGGCGTAAGGATATTTTATTACCGATTGCCAAAGCGGCACTTGCGGTAGGAGCAGATGGAATCATGGCAGAGGTTCATCCGAATCCATGCGTTGCTTTATCGGATGCTGCGCAACAAATGAGTTTGGAAGAATTTGATGATTTTTATAAAAATCTTTCAAAATAGAATATGAAAACCCATTCCTGCCTATAATAGAATAAGTTTTCAAAAAGCAAACGGTTTATTTATGAAAATTTTCATTATATTATTGCGAAATAGTTTTATTTTCGCTAAAATTGTCTATGTATCGAAATATAAAGGGCATGTTAACGCTTGCAAACGAAAAGTGTGTAAGGTAAAATGATAAATAGGTACAGGAAAAATTTACATTTAGGAGTGATGTTATGTCAAAAGTAACGATTTACGATGTGGCACGTGTTGCGGATGTTTCACTAGCAACAGTATCTCGCGTTTTAAATAACCCAGAAAAAGTAAAGCCAAAAACTCGTGAACGTGTTTTAGCTGCAATCAATGAATTAGGATACCGTCCAAATGCGATTGCACGTGGACTTGCAAGTCGTCGTTCAACAAACGTTGGATTAATTGTTCCAACATGTTCTCGTGCATCAGTATCAGAAATGATTGATGGAGTGGCTGATATCGCAGATAAATATCGTTATTCAGTGTTCTTAAATGTAACACATAATGAATTAGATATTGCAGCAAATGTTTGGCAGAACATGATTGCTTCTCAAGTAGACGGTGTTTTAATGATGGCCGATCGTTTAAGTGATGAGGAAATTACACGTTTAGCAAATGATACAGTGCCAACGGTTTTATTATCAGTTAAAGATTTAGATGAGCGTATCCCAGCCGTTTTAATTAATTATGAATTAGCGGCTTATGAAGCAACTAAAAAATTAATTGAGAATGGAAATAAAGATATTGCCTTTATTACGTCAAGTTCATATTATGCAATGAATGATTTAAAAGAACAAGGATATCGTCGTGCCTTAGCTGAAGCGGGACTTGAACCACGTATCTTAGGTTTATACAATAAATTTGAAAACTCATTAGAGTCATTCAAAGAATTCTTTGCCAATAACCAAGCACCTGATGCAGCCTTAGCTGTTCGTGACTCTGTTGCTGTTATGTTTATGAATGCAGCCATTGAACATGGAATTAGTGTGCCAGATGAGTTAGAAATTATCGGATTCCAAAATACAAAATATGCAATTATGTCACGTCCTCAATTAAGTACAATCAATATCCCAACATACGATATTGGGGCAGTTGCGATGCGTTTATTAACGAAGTTAATGAAAGAGGAAGAAGTAACAGAAACACAAATCACGTTACCTCACTCATTTGTATGGCGTAATACAACAAAATAAGGTTGACAATGCTCGACTGCTTTTGTTATAATCCAGTCAAAAGATAAATAATAATGCAATGAAAAGATCACAGTAGAAATCATTGAAATGCAGTATCAGAGACTTAGTGGACGGTGAGAACTAAGGCAATAATGAAATCGAATTACAATCTTGGAGCATGTTCAAATGAACCGGAAACAATCCGTTATCAAATCAAGTGGTTAAATCAAAACCTTTTTGATCTAACAAGTTGGGTGGTACCGCGACTATAATCGTCCCTTCATTCTACAATACGTAGAGTGGAGGGATTTTTAGTTGGACTAGTAATCTTCGATTACTTAGTCCAACTTATCCTGAGTGTTTAGAATATCTTGCGAAGATTAGATATTCCCACGAAGGGCTGTTAGTTGTCCTCAGCTAGTCGCGTTAGCGACTTAGCTGAACTATACACCGCCTCGGGCGTGTGTTATCCGTATATTCTAGGCGAGGTGTAGCTGAGCCCTACTACTAGGAATGAATCATTTTTAGGATAAGAGCTTAGTGCAACTTGTCCTGAGGGTTTTGGATCCATTTATTTGATTGCTTGAAGCATTGTAAGGCTGCTGATTAAGTTATATCTTTCAAAATATTGTTGAAGAGGTGAATGAAATGAAAAATGAATTCTTAAAAGACCTACAATGGCGTGGGTTAATTAATGATTGTACGGATTTTGATGCTTTAGATGAGTTAGTTGAGAAAGGGAATATCACGTTATACTGTGGTTTTGACCCAACAGCAGATAGTTTACATATTGGACATTTATTAATGATTTTAATTTTAAAACGATTCCAATTAGCAGGGCATAAACCATTAGCTCTTGTAGGAGGAGCAACAGGATTAATCGGGGATCCGTCAGGTCGTTCGGTTGAACGTCCAGATAGTAATTTAGAAACAGTTGAAAAATGGTCTAACAGTATTAAAGGACAATTATCTCAATTCTTAGATTTCAATGAGACTGAAGCAAATGGTGCTGAAATCGTAAATAATTATGATTGGACTTCAAATGTTAATATGCTTGATTTCTTACGTGATGTTGGGAAATACTTTAATGTTAACTATATTTTAGCGAAAGACCTTGTATGTTCACGTTTAGATAAAGGGATGACATTCACTGAATTCTCTTATACGATTTTACAAGGAATGGATTTCAAACATTTATATGAAACCAAAAAATGTGTGTTACAAATTGGTGGATCGGATCAATGGGGGAATATTACCTCTGGACTTGAGTTAATTCGTAAACAATTAGGACATGAAGAAAAAGCAGTTGGATTAACAATGCCATTAGTAACAAAAGCGGATGGAACAAAGTTCGGAAAAACAGCAGGTGGAGCTGTTTGGTTAGATCGTAAGAAAACATCTCCATATGAGTTATACCAATTCTTAATCAACACAGCTGACGAAGATGTTGTCAAATTCTTAAAATACTTCACATTCTTAACAAAAGAAGAAATTGAAGCAGTAGAAGCAGAATTTAAAGAAGCACCACATTTACGTCATGGACAAAAAGTATTAGCACGTGAAGTGGTAACTTTAGTTCATGGTGTTGAAGCTTACGAACAAGCCTTAAAAATTACAGAAGCCTTATTCAGTGGAAACCTTGCAGGATTAACTGCTGAAGAAATCGAAGTTGGATTCAAAGATGTTCCATCAGTTGAATTAGCTGAAGATCTTAACTTAGTGGATGCCTTAGTGTTTGCTAAAGCGGCTAGCTCAAAACGTGAATCACGTGAATTCATCAATAATAATTCAATCTTAATTAACGGAGAAAAAGTTAATAATTTAGAATTTATTGTATCAAAAGAAAATGCAATTGGTGGTAAGTTTACAGTCATCCGCCGTGGTAAGAAGAAATATTTCTTAATTAAACACGTTTAGTCAAAAAAAAGAAATCGTGAGAAAAGTTTAATTTTTTCACGATTTCTTTTTTTATGAATTAACTTACCTTTGATTGTTGAAAGGCTTTAGGAGAAATTCCGCATTGTTTTTTGAAGAGACGACTAAATTGACCCACATCTTGAATTCCAACAAGTAAGGCAACCTCGCCTACTTTATAGTTCATTCGTAAATAGAGCTTGGCGAGATTAATCTTACGAGTATTAATATATTCTTTTGGCGTTTTGTGGACATATTTATTGAAGAGATAATGTAAATTTCGATGGGACATATAAGAAGCATTAGCTAAATCTTGAATGGTAATGGGTTTATTTAAATTACTTTCGATAAATATGAGCAATTGATTAAATTCACTTGGATAGCGATTCGCATCGAGAGGATGGCTATTTTGACTGGAACATAATAAAGATAAACCCTCGAAGGCCATTGTTTTCATCATATTGTAAATGCCATAATTATTTAGCGTATTAGGCCCGATGTGGTTCATTAAAAAATCGATATAAGAAAACATGTGATCACAATGATGAACAACTATTTCATGCTGCTGAGTAAAAGAATGAAGAATTTTTTCTTCAATAGAGGGAAAATGAGTAGGTGAAATAGCATGAATGTAATCAAGGGTAATCACAAAAAAGATTAAATAAAGCTCAGATGAATAAGTTCCATTAATGGAAGCTTTGAGCCTAATCTCATGTTCAATAAGAGGGTTACAGATAAAAATATCGCCTTTATTTAAATTATAAAGTTTGTCACCATGAAGATATTCTCCTGTTCCTTCAATCACAAAACAAAGTTCGTAGTAATCGTGACGGTGTACCTTATTAGTTGGAGAGATCTGATCAAATTTACATAGACTATCTGGTTTAATGGTTATCACAAAGCGACCGAATTTTTCCTGAATTAAAATATCTGATACTAAATTAAAGATATAAAATTTATCAATTCCCATAATAGCTCCTTGCACAATAGGTCAAATTTTTATTCGTTCTGGATTATTTGATATTTACCATAGTTTATTATAATAAGATTATATTCGAGATAGCGCTTAATGAAAAGAGAGAGTGTTAGAGGGATTTATAATATTAAAAAAATGTATCTATCAAAGAGGCTAAGGAGCGAACTGATATGTCAAAAATAAAATTAACGAAAAAATGGGAAGTTTTATTAATTCATCATACACACACTGATATTGGATATACGCAAAGTCAAGAAGTGATTGAGTTTTATCATGTGAACTTTATTAAACAAGTCATTGAGATTTTAGAGGGATTAAGAGTTCAGGGAAAAGAGAAAGATTTTAAATGGGTATGTGAGGCCTTTTGGGGTGTTGAAACTTTTTTAAGAAGAGTTGATGAATCATGGAGAAAGCGTTTTGAAACATGTGTGAAAAATGGTGGAATTGAACTGACGGGAAGCTATTTAAATATGACAGAATTAATTGATGACCAGGTATTAAAGAATCAAATCAAAAAATCTGTTGATTATGGAAAGAGCATTGAAAAAGAGGTTAGATGTGCCATGACAGCCGATATTAACGGTTATTCTTGGGGATTTGTTGATGCACTAGCTGAGAATGGAATTGAAAATTTATTATCCTGTGTTCATACTCATCATGGAATGTATCCTTTATTTAGGAAGTTAATGCCTTTTTATTGGGAGTCCGAAAAGGGGAATAAAGTGTTAGTCTGGAATGGGGAGCATTATCACTTTGGGAATGAGTTTGGGATTGTAAAAACAGCAACAGGATCATATGTTCATAAGGATGAACTTCGAGATTCTTTTACGCAAGATAAATTAAAAGAATATGGGCATAAACGTATGTATCGATACCTTAAATCATTAGAGGATCAAGCTTATGAATATAACTTTGTTCCGATTACCGTTCATGGACTCCCAACGGATAATAGTTCAGCTAATCTTGAGGTATTGGAATTTGTACAGTGGTGGAATGAGAATTTTTCGCATGAAGTTATAATTAAGATGTCGACGCTTGAGGAATTATTTGATCGTGTCAGGGCGAGTGAGGTTGAAATCCAAACGTATAGAGGGGATTGGCCAGATTGGTGGGCGTTTGGTGTAGGAAGTACACCAAACGCGGTAAAAGTCTATAAAGAAGCACAACGTTTATTACAAATGACAAAGATGATAGATGAAAATCTGTGTGACAACAAGTTAGTTAATGAATGTGAAGAAATGTTAATGTTGTATGCGGAACATACATGGGGACATTCTGCTTCGATTACAAATCCTTGGAATTCACTGGTTAACCTAATGGATTACAAAAAATCATCGTATGCTGCACGTGCGCATGAATTAGCGATTAGAAATTATTTAAATGTTCTGGAGGCAAGAGGGATGACGAGTTTAAAACCAAATCGAGAGCCAAAGTTTAAAGTGATAAATCCTCATTCGCGAACAGTCACCGAGTGTGTAAAATTATTTTTAGATTACTGGGAAACTTCAAATTTGATTAATGTCGTCGTTGATGATTTAGGAAATGAATATGCCACTCAAATTGAACGTCAGCCAAGAGGAGAGGCAATCCATTTTATTGCCACATTAGAAGCGAATGAAGAACGAACCTTTTGGGTGGAAAGACGAGAGCATCCAGTGCATTATATCAAAATTAAGAATGAATCAGCCTGTGTCCAAGGGTATGATGATATATTTTTATACGAGGATAAAAGAGCTGTTATTAAGTATGATCAGACCTATGAGAATGGGCATGTAAGAATTTCGTGGAACAAACAACATGGAATTATAAGTTGGTATGATAAAGTAAATCAGGTGGAATTGCTAGATCCCTCATCTGAAACAGGTGCATTTATGCCTATTTATGAATGTTCAAAAGCTTACTCTCAAACGACATCGGATCAATATAGCGTGCGTTCAAGACTCGGGCGGAATATGCGTGGAGCAAATCATGAGGTATATTATGCACACATTAAACAGATTACGATCAATGAAATAGGAGAGATTTATGGAAAGATTCAACTGGATTTAGAATTAGAGGGAACAACACTCGCAAAGGTCGAGCTTAAAATTTATCATGATATTTGTAAAGTTGAGGTTCAAGTTATTCTAAACAAGATGAGTGTTTGGGATCCTGAAAGTCTCTACGTTGCGCTACCTTTTGCTTATAATCAGCAAAAAATGGACTTATTTGCAGAGAAAACAGGATGTACTGTTCAATTGAAGAAAGATCAATTATTGGGAACAAATTGTGATTATTACTTGGTTCAAGAAGGGGTTGGATTAAAAAAAGGCAGTTATGGAATGAGCATCGCCATGCCGGACACCCCATTAATTTATACGTCCCCCTTAAGATATGAAAATGCAAAAAAATTATATCATCCTAAGTATACGAAGGCGACTGACTATGAACTTTACTCATGGCCGATGAATAATCTTTGGGAAACAAATTTCAAAGTATCATTAGCTGGATTTATTGAATTGAACTATGCGGTGAGCTGGTCAAATCAGATTGAAAGTAAGCAAGATTTAACAAGAAGAAATCATGAAATGAATATGGGATTCCTCAATTATCGAATCGACTAAAATATATAAGTAGCGTTAAGTTTTTCATAGCGTAAAAATCTTTAACGAATCACCCTAACAGTGGAGGATTTCTCTCTTTGAGAGGTTAGGTTCTCCCTATAAAGGGTCGTCATCCCGACTCAAATCCATCTATCGTGAAAGATTCATTAGAAAGAATCCGTTTGATTAAACGGATTTTTTTATGTGATGATTTCGTTTAGTGTCAGAAGAAAAAAATAAATACAGCCACCATTGCCGTTAAGACTAGTATCAATTGAGAAAGAAAAGGACAATAAAAACTTTTTTATCTGTCAGTAGGTTCATAATAAGATAACAAAAAAAGACACCATGAGGTGCCTTAAAAAATTTTATAGTAAAATCCCGATTAAAACAACGGCGATCATAATTTGGGCAATTCCGATTAATAAACAGTAAATCCCGCTTTTGACGCCTGCTTTCATTAAATCTTTGAATTTAACACTCATTCCGATTCCGGCCAATGCAAAGATTTCTAAATAGTTACTAATTTGTTTAAATCCATGTGATATATTTTCATTAATGATTCCAACACTGAATAAGAAACACATGATAAAGAATCCAATGACATACCATGGAATTTTAATTTTTGCTTTTGGTTGTTGATGATGTAATTCTGCTTCATGGTTTTCTTCATCTTTTTTCAGTTTAGCAAATGATAAAATAACAAATACTAAGAAAATAATTCGGACAATTTTAAAGATGGTCGCGTATTGTAACACATCATGGTTAACCATTGAACCACTTCCAACAACTTGGCCAACTGATTGCAAGGTTCCTCCGATTAAAGCTGATGATTTAATGGTTTCATTTCCATAAAGAATAGAGGTTAAAAAGGGTAAAATCATCATTAAGATGGTTCCAGTTAAGTTAACTAATGTAATCGTAATAGATTTATCCACGTCGTTTGCCTTTATAACAGGTGCGGTCGCTCCAATAGCTGAAGATCCGCAGACAGCGTTACCTGCTGCCATTAATAAGCGGAAATCTTCTGAGAATCCAAGTTTTTTTCCAACAAGGATACAAAAAATAATGGTTAAAATCATTTGTAGTACGATGAAACTAACACCTGAAACACCTAATTGTAAAATAACCTTATAGCTTAAAGTTCCGCCTAATAAAACAATAGAGTAAGAAAGTAAGTTAGATTCTGAAAAACGAACCCCTTTATAGAAGCTTTTATGTGTTAAAACTGTATTCCCAAGTAATAGGCCGAGTAAAATCGCAATCGTCGCACCTCCGAGTGCTGGAACAAAGGTTCCAACGTATTTGGAAATTAACCCGATTATAATGCAGACAATAAGACCAGGTAATAGCTCTTTAACGTTTACAAACTTTTGTTGCATAAAATTTCGAGTTTTCATTTAAAACGCTCCTTCATCTAAGTTCTACGTTATTAGTATATAACAGGTCTTATTATAAGTAAAATTAATTGTTATAATGCTAACAATAAGTAAAAATAATAATAGAGGTGTCAAATATGATTGATGAATTAAGATCATTTATTCAGGTAGTCGAAAATCAGAACTTTACAAAGGCGGCAAAGAAGTTAAACCTATCACAACCGGCAGTTAGTTTGCATATTTTAGGACTTGAAAAACAACTTGATACCAAACTTATTTTGCGATCTAATAAAGAAAAAAACTTTTTATTAACATCAGATGGGGAAATTTTATTTAAACGTGCAAAAGAAATTGTTCATCAGTATGATGATATGATTAATGAAATTAAATCACACGCAATGGAAGTTAAAGGAACCCTAAAAATTGGAGCTAGTTTGACGATTGGAGAGTATCTGCTACCTTCTATTCTTGGAGAGTTATCTAAGTTATATCCTGCCCTCAGTTTTGAAGTTACCATTGAAAATAGTCAGTCTATTTTAAATAAAGTGAATCAATTAGAGCTTGAGATTGGGTTAGTTGAAACTGAGATAGAAAGTGATCAATTGAATCGAGTCCCATTTTATCGGGATGTGCTACAAGTAGCCTACACGAGTAGTTTAGTTCCTCCAAACAATCCAGAACACTATCATCAGTTTTTTAATGAGCAAGTATGGTTATTACGAGAGTCAGGATCAGGGACGAGAGAGAGAACTGATTTCTTTTTAGAGAATTATGGAATTACACCGTATCGTCGAATTATTCTGGGGAGTAACTATATTATTAAAGAAACGCTCAGACAGCAACCCTCAGTTACCTTTACTTCAACGTTAATGAAGAAACAAAAGTTTGAGGGAATTGAGTATTTAGAAGATGAGGGATATCAATTATCACGATTATTTTATTACGTGACAAAAGATGGCGTTGTTTTGAGTAAACGCGTTCAAATTTTTATGGCTTTATTACAGGAATTATATGAGCCAGTAAAATAAAAAAAAGACTTCGGAAAATCCGAAGTCTTTTTTAATGAGCCATTAAAGATTAACGGCTGTAGAACTCTACGATTAAGTTTTCGTGGATGTCAGCGAATACTTCTGAACGTTCTGGTAAACGTACATAAGTTCCTGTCATTGTAGCTTCATCGAAAGTTACGAAGTCTGGACGGTGGATAGTAGCCTCTAAAGACGCTTTAACTACAGCTAAGTTAGCTGATTTTTCACGTAAAGAGATTGTTTGTCCTGGTTTTACTGAGTAAGAAGGAATATCAACGCGTTTTCCATCTACAGTAATGTGTCCGTGGTTTACTAATTGACGAGCTTGACGACGAGTCGCAGCTAATCCTAAACGATAAACTAAGTTATCTAAACGAGATTCTAACATGTATAAGAAGTTCTCACCATGTTTACCTGCTAATTTACCAGCTTTATCGTATGTACGACGGAATTGACGCTCAGTCATTCCATAAGCATGACGTAATTTTTGTTTCTCTTGTAATTGTAATCCGTATTCAGAGATTTTTTTACGAGATTGTCCGTGTTGCCCAGGTGCATAAGGGCGTTTTTGTAATTCTTTTCCGTTTTCTAAGATAGAGTATCCTAAACGACGAGAAATTTTCCAGCTTGGTCCAGTATAACGAGCCATGCTAATACCTCCTTTAATTTGTAAGAAATTTGATTTTGCATATCAAAAAAGGAGAAAATTTATCTTTACCTATAAGATAGATTAAAATCTCATATCCTCGCCTTTGCAGCCAAAAGGTTATACGATATGCCATCAGCCAAGCCAAGCTTTACTGAGGTTTAATCTAAACGTTATAGTCTGATAAACAGCTGCCTTTAATATACGCACTCAAGTATAATATCAACTTTCATTTGTATTGTCAACAAAAAATCCCTATCTCATACATTTACCATTTAATCTCTACAAAAAAAGGTTTAAATAAGTGATTCAACCAAAATTTGAACGAATTTTTCTAAGTAATGTTGATCGGTTTTTGAAAATCGATTCAAAAGCGGACTATCAATATCAAGGACCCCCATTAATTCGTTATCTTTAATAATCGGAACGACAATTTCAGAGTTGGTTGCACTATCACAAGCAATATGGTCAACAAATTCATGAACATTTTGAACTAATGCAGTTTGCTTTGTTGTTGCAACATAACCACAAACTCCCTTATCAAATGGAATACGAATGCAGGCTGGTAGTCCTTGAAAGGGTCCTAGTACGAGTTGGTTGTTTTTTACGAGATAGAATCCGACCCAGTTAATTTCCTCTAAAAATACATTTAGTAAGGCAGATGCATTAGAGAGGTTTGCAATTAAATCCGATTCTCCTGCAATTAAAGCTTTTAATTGTGCTAAAACGAGTTCGTAATTTTCTTCTAAAGTTCCAGTGTAAGCTTCTTTTTGAAACATCTTAAATTCCCCCTGAGATTTAATCTATAAGTTGGAGAAAATTATAACAAAAAATATAAGAAAAACATAGAAAGAATAGGATTTTTTGATTAAATTATGATATTATTGTAAGATAAAAAATAATTATTAATAATCGTGATGGAGGATACTATGGGAGATTTTAAGTTAATACTCTTGATTGTAATGGTCATTGTTCTCGTGACTGTATTATTATATTCAATCATTATTGTCTCAAAGAAGAAACAGTATTATACGAAAATCGATGAGCTTGATTATTTCAAACATGAGATATCTAATAAGACGGTACCGTTTGAGTTAGCAAAGTTACGCAGTACAAAAAAGAGTGAACGCATTGTAAAAATGGTGCAACAATGGGAACAACGTTGGGGGAAATTAGAAGCACAATTTATTACTGTCACGGAACAAATTATTTATGCGGAAGAGTTGGTGTCACAACGTAGCTTTTCCGAGGTTGATGAATTATTAGAGGAGACGCATCAACAATTAGAGGGGCTCAATCAAGAGGTTGAGGGTTTATTAAATGAAATTAAAGAGTTAAAAAAATCAGAAGAACGTAGTCGTTCAAACGTCTTAGGGTTAAAAGAACACTTTGAACAGTTAAAGATTCAATATGAGGGGGAAATTGATCAATTTACTGAATTTAAAGAAGAAATTAAACAGTTATTTAAAGACATTGAAAGTTTATTTTTTAAATTTAATGAATGTATGGAAGATTGTAATTATGATGTAGCAGATGAAACCATTGCGACGATTAAAATAGAGATGGAAAAAGTAACGATTATTTTTGATCGTGTACCGATTTATTTAACGAGTATTAAAACTGAGATTCGACCTTTATTAAAAGATGTTTTAAAAAGCTATGAAAACTTAACACAGTCAGGTGTCTATTTAAAACATTTAGAAATTGAAGAAACAATATCGATTTATAAAGAACAGTTATCACAAATGACGGATTTAATTAAACAGTTTGAATTTGAGCAAATCGAAACACGCTTGATGGAAATGAGTCAAGATGCGAAACAAATGATTACATTCATGAAAAAGGAATTAGAGATTCAAGATTCTTTAACGGCTGGATTAAAAGAAGTTAAAGAGTCCATTTCAAAAATGAATAAACAGGCCGATCATTTAAGTCAACGTTATGATAATATCAAATCAAATTATACATTACCTGAAGAAGATGAAGATAACTTTAATTTCATTTTAAATGAGGTTAAAATTATCACGAATAAATATGAATTTTTAGAAAAAAATGCGCAACAAAAACAAACGGCCAATTCAATTCTTTGTCGTGAGTTAGATGAGATTTTAAATCAAATGGATGAGATTGAACAACAGTTAAACATATTTGAACATGAAATTGAAAACTTATATGCGGGGGAAAAAGAGGCTCGTCAACGTGCGCTTAAGTTATTAAAAGCCTTTAATGATTTAAAAGGATACTATCAACAAGTGAAGTTACCAGTTAAGAATGACGAGATAAAACAAATGATGGGCTCAGCGAATCAAATGATGATGTCATTATTTGAGACGATTGGGCAAATGCCAATTAATATTACGGCGATTGAGGAGCAATTAAAAACCGCTGAGGATATGATTCAAATGCTCAGTTTTAAAGTTGAAAAAGAGGTTCAGCAATTAAAATTAGCAGAGCGTTTAATGGTTTATGGACATCGTTATATTGGCCGTGAAGGCATGTACGTGGTCGATTTAACGATTGCAGAAGATCAATTCAGACAAGGAAATTATGAAACAGTGATTCATAACATGAAAGATTTAATTAAAACATTAGAAGGTTCAGCGTTTGATTTTACATTTGATCAGTTTAAACAAGAATTAGATTGTTATTTATTATAGAAAGTAAATGGGGAGACTATCTATACAAGGAGGATAACTTTGATAGATAGTCTTTTTTATTTGAAACGATTGAAGTAGTGAAATGGAAATAATTCAGTCTAAGTGGGAGATAATAACGATAAAGAGAGATTTTTTCCGTAAGACAACATATGTTAGTAGTGGAGGAAATTAATTTTTTTCTCGCAAAGCTCCTTATTTCCTCATATTTTATAATGTAAACAAATCATAGAATGACCATTTTATTTATCATAGACGTTTACGAAAATCGTCATTTGTGATTCTATCATAAATGTGGTATAATGTCGAAACGTGAAATACACTAATTTATAGTGAGATTAGTAGTAAGAATGGACGTTTAAAATGGGCGTGAGATGTTTATGTCGGAAGGAGAATGACCATGATTTATTTAGATAATAGCGCGACCACTTCAGTTGATCCAGAAGTGTTGACAGCTTTTACAAAAGTTAATCAGAACTTCTGGGGAAACCCAAGCTCACTTCATGCCTTTGGAGCTCGTGCTGAACAACTATTAATTCAAGCAGAAAAACAAACCTTATCTTTATTGAATGCTAAGCAACATAAAGTGATTTTTACATCTGGTGCAACAGAAAGTAATAATTTAGCCATTCGTGGTGTCTGTCATGCCTATAAAAATCGTGGTTGTCATATCATTACAACCCCAGTGGAGCATGCCTCAGTTTATGAAACAGCCGAAGACCTGGAACAAGAAGGTTTTCGCGTAACTTTCATTGATGTAAAAAAATCTAAAACAGAAATTTTAAAACAAATTGAAGAAGCAATTTGTGAAGATACGATTTTAATTTCTTGTATGCATGTTAACAATGAAATGGGAATGATTTTCCCAATTTATGAAATTGGACAATTAATTAAAAAATATCCAAAAATAAAATTTCATGTTGATGCTGTTCAAAGTGTAGGGAAAATTCCTGTTGATATGGATAAAATGAATATTGATTTATTATCATTCTCTGCTCATAAGTTTCATGGCTTAAAAGGGTGTGGAGCTCTCGTAATGAATCAATATTTAAAACTTGTTCCTGAAATTACAGGTGGTCATCAAATGTATGGCCTTCGTTCAGGAACGATTAATGTAGCAGGGGCAGTAGCTTTAGCCAAAGCTTTGCGATTAGCGATTGAACCTTTAAATGCAAATTATAATCATGTTAAATCATTATATGACTATACAGTAAAAGAATTAAAAGCGATGGACGGAGTAACGGTAAATGACTGCTATCCTGAATTAACACCATACATTATTAATTTTGCTGTTGAGAATATTAAAGGGGAAACATTAGTTCATGCTTTAGAGGAACATGATGTTTATATCTCTGCTAAATCAGCTTGTTCGTCAAAGTCTGCTCAAGCATCAAGAATTTTACTAGCACTTGGAGTTAGTGAAGAGGTGGCTTTAGATAGCGTACGATTAAGCTTTGCTAATACGTCAACACTTGAAGAAGCGACACAATTCATAAATGCACTAAAACTTGTCGTTGTACAAATGAGGAAGGAAATGATGAAATGATTTATGACCGTATATTAGTTCGCTATGGTGAATTATCAATTAAAGGAAAGAATCGTAAGTATTTTAAAAATGCCTTACACCGTATTATCCGTCGTAAATGTCGTTCGTTAGAAAACATTACGTATGAAATCACACGTGATCGTTTCTATATTATTTTAAATGGAACGGCGCCAGAATTAGTGACAGAGCAATTAGATAAAGTATTTGGATTACAGTCATATAGCTTATGTGCTCGTTGTGAAAATGATATTGATGCTATGAAAGCATTAGCTTTAGAGATTATTAAAGAAATGCCACAAGTTCCTACAACATTTAAAGTCGAAACAAAGCGCGCTCAAAAACAATTTCCAATGACTTCAGGTGAAATTTCACGTGGAGTGGGAGCTCACTTATTAATTAATACTGAACATTTATCGGTAGATGTTCATCATCCAGATGTGACAGTATTTGTTGAGGTTCGTCGTGAAGGAACATTCATCATGGCAGAACATATTAAAGGATTAGGTGGATTCCCTGTTGGAATTAGTGGGAAAGGTCTTTTAATGATTTCTGGTGGAATTGATAGCCCAGTAGCGGGATATTTAATGCAAAAACGTGGAGTTGAAATTGAAGCGATTCACTTTGCATCACCACCGTATACATCAGTTCGATCAAAACAAAAAGTATTAGACTTAATGGAGAAAAATGCACATTATGCGCCAGTAGATGAAATTAACGTACACGTTGTTCCGTTTACTGAATTACAAACAGCTATTTATGAAAACATTCCAAATAGCTATACCATGACAGTTATGCGTCGTATGATGTATCGTATTGCTGAAGGAATCGCTAAAAAACGTGAAATTTTAGTTTTAGCAAATGGAGAAAGCTTAG
>NZ_CALIOS010000118.1:0-12819 GCF_938044715.1 uncultured Turicibacter sp. | reverse complement strand
AATGAAGAGGATCAATTATTATTAGTTTTTCGGCCAACGTTATTACTCATTGATAATCAAGTGGTTCATAATGTGTTAATTGGGGTTATTGATAATACTTTTATTGATTACGATTTTTTATTACAACCTAAAATGGTTCAAAATATATAAGTTTGTTAGGAGTTAAAAAAGGGGGAAGTAAGATGCATCATTTAATTAATTGGGTCATAGCGCTTATTGAAAGGTTGTTTAAACGTAAAAATAAATATGTCAACTATATTCGTGGAAATGAAACACTTCCTGAACCATTATCAAAAGACGAAGAATTTAATGTCTTAACAAGATTTCAAGGTGGAGATGAACGAGCTAGACAGACGCTCATCGAACATAATTTGCGTTTGGTTGTCTATATTGCGAAGAAATTTGAAAGTTCGGGTGTTAATCTTGAAGATTTAATTAGTATTGGGACGTTAGGGCTAATAAAAGGGGTTCAAACGTTTAAAATGGACAAAAATATTAAACTAGCGACTTATGCCTCACGATGTATAGAAAATGAGATTTTAATGCATCTTAGAAAAACGAATCGAATTCGAAATGAAGTATCGTTAGATGAACCGCTCAATGTGGATTGGGATGGAAATGAATTACTGCTGTCAGATATATTGGGGACAGAGGAGAATGAGGTTTATAAAGATATTGAAGAAGATGTTGAAAGACAGCTTGTGTTTGATGCTATTAATCGCTTAAAACGTCGTGAACGAGAAATTATGTATATGCGTTTTGGTTTGTGTGGGGAAGACCCTTTGACACAAAAAGAAGTTGCACAAAAGCTAGATATTTCACAGTCTTATATTTCAAGATTAGAGAAAAAGATAATTGATAAAATTAGAAAAGAAGTTTTAAAAACAAAGTGACTTGTCGAAAAAACACACACAATAATTAGCTAATTTATGAATGATTTGGTCTGATGTTGCTCATACTTTTCAGTAGATACAACTGTAATTGTAATGCAACTAGGAGGGGCCATCATGTCAAAACATAAAGTAGATATCGTAGGAGTTGACACAGCTAAGTTAGAAGTATTAAGTAATGCGGAAATGACCGAATTGTTTAAAAGCTTTCAAAATGGAAATGTAGAGGCCAGAGAAAGTTTAATCAAAGGAAATTTGCGGCTGGTGTTAAGTATTATTAAAAAATTTAATCATCGTGGTGAAAATCTTGATGATTTATTTCAAGTCGGATGTCTAGGTTTAATGAAGGCGATTGATCACTTTGATTTATCACATGAAGTCAAGTTTTCAACGTATGCCGTCCCTATGATTATCGGTGAAATCAGACGTTATTTACGCGATAATAATTCATTACGTGTATCTCGCTCTTTAAGAGATACGGCGTATAAAGTATTACAAGTTAAGGATCAACTTTCAATAGAACTCCAACGAGATCCAACGAACGAAGAAATAGCAGCAGCTATAGGAGTCGAACCTATTGACGTTGTGTTATCAGTGGAGGCTATATCCGATCCCGTTTCAATCTTTTCTCCAATCTATAATGATGGAGGCGATACGATTCATTTAATAGATCAAATAAAGGATGATAGTATTACTGACGATAAATGGAGTGTTAAATTAATGTTGGAAGAAGGATTTAAACGCCTTGGAAAACGTGAAAAACGAATTATACATGACCGTTACTTTATGGGAAAAACCCAAATGGAGATAGCTGCCGAGATTGGTATTTCTCAAGCACAAGTTTCAAGATTAGAGAAAAATGCATTACAAGTCATGGAAGAAATGATGAAAAGTTAAAATAGATGGGAGTCCCCCATCTATTTTTTTATGGTGATCACATATTTAGTCTCCTTTCTTCATAATATGAATTGATAGAAAGAAAAGGTGGGATCAAGGTGAAAGATAGTATCATGACATTAAGCGATATAGAAGAGAAAGATGTCATCAATGTGGTAACGGGCGAGAGAATCGGATTTGTATCTAGTTTGAAAATTGATACAAATTCAGGACAGATTATTGCGATTACGGTTCAACCATCGATGCGATTTATGAGTTTTTTTTCAAAGGATGATGAAGCAGTGGTTGTTCCTTGGAATCAAATTTTAAAAATTGGGGAAGATGTAATTATTGTTAATGTGACTCAAAGCATGACACAATACTAGGAATTGGAGAGGACTTCTTTAAAAAAAATTTCCATTCATAATGAATTATGGTATAATTTATAATATCATGCAGTAATATTGGAAGTTGACAGGTGAATAAGATGAATATTGAAAAAAACGTTGAACAAGTCCAACAAGATATTCAGGCATGTCAGCGCGATTGCGAAAAAGTTCGTATTGTTGCTGCCACAAAATATGTAAATGTTGAACAGATGAAAAGGCTCTATGATTGCGGAATTACTATCATGGGAGAAAATAGAGTGGATGCCCTTCTTGAAAAAAAAGCGCAATTACATTTGCCAATTGAATGGCATTTCATCGGAACGCTTCAATCACGGAAAGTAAAGGAAGTCATTAATGAGATCGATGTTTTACATTCTCTTGATCGTCTTTCTTTAGCAAAGGAGATTGAAAAGTATCGCGATAAGCCATTAAAGTGTTTAATTCAAGTGAATATTAGTGGTGAAAAGACTAAGCATGGGTTAGCCAAAGATGAAGTGGTCACATTTATAGAACAATTAAATTCGTTTTCTAAAATTGAGGTTATTGGATTAATGACAATGGCACCAAATACAGAGAATGAACTGACTCTCAGAAGATGCTTTAGTGAATTAAAACAATTACAACTTGATTTAGAAAAAAACTATAAATCGTGTCAAGAACTTTCAATGGGGATGAGTAATGATTATTTAATTGCGGTAGAAGAAGGGGCGACTTATGTCCGTCTAGGTTCAATTTTATTTCAAGACTAGTAAGAGATGAAGCCTTTATAAATTAATGATTCTAGGAGGAGTAGAAGTATGAGTTTTAAAGACAAGTTCAAATCAATTATTGGAATCGATGAAGACGAATATGAAATGGAATTTGAAGAGGAAGAGGAAATTGAAGAGCCAGAAGTTTTAAAACCAATTCCTGCAGCAAAGCCAGTATTAACGGCTATTCCAAACCAATCTAATCATTCAAATAACAAAGGGAAAAGTACTGTGATGACAATGAATAAAGAGTTAAATAAAGCAAATTTAGATAGCAATTTAAATAAAGTGATTATTCGTGAACCAAATGAATATTCTGATGCACAAGATATTGCAGATTGCTTAAAAGATAATTATCCAGTATTTATCAATTTACAGCGATTAGAAAAAGCACAAGCAAAACGCGTTGTTGATTTCTTAAGTGGAACCATCTATGCCATTGATGGGGATATTAAACGCGTGGGAACAAACTTATTCTTATGTACACCTCGAAATGTAGAAACGGAAGGACAAGTCACTGTTCAAGAACTACAACAAGATATTGAGGAGTAATAAATTATGGGAAACATCGTCTATTATTTAAGTCTTGTTTTGCGATTTTATGAGACCATGATGCTAATTTATATTATTATGAGTTGGGTTCCAGAAAGTCGCCAAACGCAGTTAGGACGCGTTTTAGCAAGTTTTGTTGAGCCATATTTATCTATTTTTAGAAAAATCATACCACCTATTGGAATGATTGATTTTTCTCCAATCGTGGCCTTTATTGTTTTAGATATCGCCATGCAAGGATTATTTAGACTGTTTTAGCCATGTTAGAGCATTTTAATAAGCATGAGCATCAATTCGTATTAAAGGTATCGGATTGGGTTAATCAAGTCTACTATAGTCACAAAATAAAAACAACCAAATTTCTAACCCTTCGTGAACAAGAAATTGTTCAGATGTTAGTCAACCAAAACAGTGAAGTCCGAGTCAGTTTTGAAGGTGGCTTTCAAAAGGCTGAGCGAAAGCGTGCAATCCTATATCCTGATTATTTAAAGTTAAATAATCTCAGTCAGTATGTGAAGGGTTATGAAATTGAGTATAATCAAAAATTAGTTACCTTAAAACATCCACAAATTCTAGGTTCTTTAACTGCTTTAAATATTGATCGCTCATTGATTGGAGATATTGTTGTCCTATCAAATGGAAGAATTTATTTAGCAATATGTGAAGAATTTTCAGAATTTTTTCTCCAACATTTTCATAAGGTAGGAAAACATTCAATTTTAATCAAAGAATCTTCAATTTCCCAGTTTGAAAAAATCGATCAGGAAGATGAATTTGAAATCATTATTAGTTCGATGCGTTTAGATGTCATTGTGGCTAGTTTAATGAAAGTTTCGCGTTCACAAGTCCATGAGTATATCATGCAAGCCGGGGTTCAAGTTAATTGGGTGATTGAACAAAATCACTCACGTATTTGTCAAATTGGAGATGTCTTGTCAATTAAACGACATGGACGATTTAGATTAAAAGTTTTAAAAAGTCGAACTAAAAGTGAACGATTTGTAATTATTGTCGGGAAAACCGTGTGATAGGGGGAACAAAATGACACCAGCTGAAATGTTGAAAAGTCAAATGAAAAAATCGTGGGGACGATTTTCAGATGAGGAGTTATATCGTGTTTTCTGTTTATTAATTGAGCAAATTGAAGCCTTAGAAAAGCAGAATAAGTCGTTGAAAAAAGAGATTCATGCGATGCAAGAAAGTTCTGAACAACAAATGAAATCAGAGCTTGCGCAAATCGAGCTTTTAAAAACTCATGCTAAACGTGATGCGATGAAAATTATCCAAGAAACTGAGAAAATTTCGCAAGTAATTATTAATCAAGCTGTCCAGGATGTAGAAAAAATTACAGAAGAAACAGCCTTGTTTGAACGACAACAATTACAAATTAAAAATGAGTTAATCGACTTTTTAAACTCGAAAATTGAAGATATTAAAAATTGTTGGGGAAAATGTTAAAAATGTATTGATTTTTTAACTTAAATTCTTTAAAATTTAAGTCAAATATAGTGAATATGAGCGATGATTGGACCATGCTATTTTTTCCTCTTTTTTTTAGCGAGTCGGTGTTGGTGAAAGGCCGATAAAAATGATGAAATAGAATCAGCCAGGAGCTTTCATGTGAATTAAAACATGACGTATACTATGCGATAAATAGTTTGAGGCAATAAGAGGAAATCCTTTTGTTGTAAATTAAGGTGGTACCACGAACTTTTCGTCCTTATGTGACGGAAAGTTTTTTTTATTGTCTTAAACTATTTGATGGATAAATCAAAAAGGAGTTGTCGACATGGAATTAAAAGAGACATTATTAATGCCTAAAACAGATTTCCCAATGCGTGGAAATCTTCCAAATCGTGAACCACAAATTGAACAGACGTGGTATGATGAAAAATTATATGAGAAAGTGTTGGAAAAAAATCAAGATAAAACACCTTTCGTTTTACATGATGGACCACCTTATGCCAATGGAAATATTCATATGGGGCACGCATTAAATAAAATTTTGAAAGATTTTGTTGTGCGTTTTAAAAATATGGATGGATATTACGCACCATATATTCCAGGATGGGATACACATGGTCTTCCAATTGAGCAAGCATTAACGAATAATAAAAAAGTGAATCGTAAAGAAAAAACGGTGGCTGAATTCCGCGAATTATGTAAAGAGTACGCTCTTGAACAAGTAGAAGGTCAGAAGACACAGTTTAAACGTTTAGGGGTACTTGGTGACTGGGATAACCCATATATTACATTACAAAAAGAGTATGAAGCACAACAAATTTTAGTTTTCGGAAAAATGGTGAAGGAAGGGTTAATTTATAAAGGATTAAAGCCAATCTACTGGTCACCATCTTCAGAAACAGCTTTAGCTGAAGCGGAAATTGAATATCATGATAAAAAATCGCCATCTATCTATGTGGCATTTAAAGTACAAGATGGAAAGGGTATTTTAGCTGGAGATGAAGAATTTGTTATTTGGACAACAACTCCTTGGACCATTCCAGCGAACTTAGGAATCTGTGTGAATGCTGATCTTGAGTATGTGACAGTGGCTGTTAATGATCGCAAGTTCATTGTCGCTAAAGAATTAGTTGAGTCATTATCAAAAGAATTAAACTGGGAAACTTATGAGATTTTAGCAACTTATAAAGGGTCAGACTTTGAATATATGACAGCTAAACATCCATTATTTGATCGTGAATCATTATTAATTTTAGGAGATCACGTTACATTAGATGCCGGAACAGGGCTTGTTCATACTGCACCAGGTCATGGTGAAGATGACTTTAATGCAGGGCGTAAATATAATTTAGAGGTCTTATGTCCAGTTGATTATCGTGGATACATGACAAAAGATGCGTTTGAGTTTGAAGGAATGTACTATGAAGATGCTAATAAAGCAGTTGGACAAAAGCTTGAAGAAAAGGGTGCACTTCTTGGATTAAAATTCATCACTCACTCATATCCACATGACTGGCGTACGAAAAAACCAATTATTTTCCGTGCAACAGAGCAATGGTTTGCTTCAATTGAAGCGTTAAAAGGTCAAATGATGGAGCAAATTAAAGAGGTGAACTGGTTACCGGCATGGGGAGAAGTGCGTCTAGGAAATATGATTAAAGATCGTGCTGATTGGTGTATTTCTCGTCAACGTGTTTGGGGTGTTCCGATTCCAGTGTTCTATGCTGAAGATGGTGAAGCCATTTTAGATGAATCAGTTATTAATCATGTCGCTAATTTATTCCGTGAAAAAGGATCAAACATCTGGTTTGAATTAGAAGCTGAAGAATTATTACCAGCAGGATTTACTCATCCAGGTAGCCCAAATGGAAAGTTCCGCAAAGAGACAGATATCATGGATGTTTGGTTTGATTCTGGTTCTTCTCACCATAGTGTGTTAGTTGAACGTGGATTACCATATCCAGCTGATTTATATTTAGAAGGGTCTGACCAATATCGTGGATGGTTTAACTCTTCATTATCAACAGGGGTTGCGATGACAGGACGTGCGCCATATAAAACAGTCGTAAGTCATGGATTTGTTTTAGATGGACAAGGACGTAAAATGTCTAAATCAATTGGAAATGTTATTGACCCATTAAAATTAATTAAAATTTACGGTGCAGATATCGTTCGTTTATGGGTAGCATCAGTTGATTACCAAGCAGACGTTCGTATTTCTGAAGATTTAATCAAACAAGTTGCTGAAAGTTATCGTAAAATGCGTAATACATTCCGTTTCTTACTTGGAAACTTATTTGATTTTAATCCTGAAACTGATTTAGTGGCTTATGAAGACTTAAATGAAGTGGATCAATTTATGATGATTCGTTTAAATGAGTTAACAAAAGAATTAAAATCAGCTTATGAAGAATATCGTTTTGATGACGTATTCAAAACAGTTAATAATTATATCTCAAATGATTTAAGTGCCTTCTATTTAGATTTTACGAAAGATATTTTATATATTGAAAAAGCAGATAGCCAAGCACGTCGTTCAATTCAAACCGTCTTATATCACCATGTGTATGACATGTGTCGCTTACTTGCACCAGTCATCCCACATACAGCGGATGAAGTGTATTCATATATTCCAGGACACACTGAAATTTCTGTTTACTTAACAGATATGCCAGTGGTTAAAGAATATGCGAATGCAGCTGAAGTGACGACAAAATGGAGTCAATTCTTATCATTACGTCATGATGTTTTAAAAGCATTAGAAGAAGCACGTAATCAAAAAGTGATTGGTAAATCATTAACTGCTTCATTACACTTATATCCAAATGCTGAGACTAAAGCATTATTAAACTCATTACAGGCAGATTTAAAACAAATCTTCATCGTATCTGAGTGTGTGCTTGAAGAGGGAGAGGCTCCTGAGGATGCTTTACAATTTGATGGATTAGCCGTTGTGGTTAAAGCAGCTGAAGGACATACTTGTGATCGTTGTTGGTTAGTGGTACCAGCTGCTAATGAGCAAGGAATTTGTCCTCGTTGTGCTGAAGTTATTGAAGCCTAATTAAATATGACCAAAAACCAATGAATCGATGTTTCGTTCATTGGTTTTTTTTGTTAGGTAGGTAAGATATTTCTATATAATCATGAGGATAAACCATACGATTTAACTGTCAGATATGGTATAAAAGGAGTGAGGAACGTTTGCTTGGAGGGGAAAAGATGAAGGCAATTATAAATGGTAAAATTATTTTAAATGATTCTATTATGGAACAAAAAATTATTTTATTTGAGGACAAAATCCTAGATATTACAGATGATTTACCGGATCAGGTGGACATTATAGATGCTAAAGGAGCTTATGTTGGAGCGGGATTGATTGATATTCATATCCATGGGGCAGGTGGGGCTGATATCATGGATGCAAATGATGATACAATTGAGACGATTAGTCAACTGCTTGTTAAGTTTGGAGTGACGAGTTTTTTACCAACCACGATGACGATGAGTCAAGAAAAGATTGAATGTGCATTAAATCAAATTCGAATAGGCATGAATGGCCATTATAAAGGCGCTAAGGTTTTAGGGTGTCATTTAGAAGGACCATTTATTAGTGAGACGTATAAAGGTGCCCAAAACAAAGCGTTTATTCAAAAGCCTAATATGACATGGATTGAACCTTTTCAAGATGTGATTAAATTAATTACCCTTGCGCCTGAAGTTGATGAAGGTTATGAATTTATTAAAGCCATGAAATTAAAGACAGATATTAAATTGTCGATGGGACATACTTCAACGACGTTTGCAAAAGCCAAAGAAGCGATTCAACTTGGTATTTCACACGCCACACATACGTTTAACGGGATGTCTGGATTTAATCATCGCGAACCTGGAGCAGTAGGGGCTATTTTAATGTCTGATGTGAGTGCGGAGTTAATCGCAGATAAAATTCACGTTAATCCTGAAATTTTTGAATGGTTTTATCGGGTTAAAAGTGGAAATATAGTGTTAATTACGGACAGTATGCGAGCGGGCTGTATGCCAGATGGCGTTTATGATTTGGGAGGACAAGAAGTTATCGTTGAGAATGGAAGTGCAAGGCTTCGAACAGGATCTTTAGCAGGTAGTGTGTTAACTTTAAATAAAGCAGTGCGTAATTTTTATGAAGAAACCACGCTTTCTTTACCTGCTGTTTACCAATTAGCGTCTTTAAATGCCGCTCGTTCAATTGGAGTAGAGGATTGTAAAGGATCGATTGAGATTGGGAAAGATGCAGATTTAGTGATTTGGGATGAAGCGTTAGAAGCATTGGTGACGATTGTTGAAGGAAAAATTGTCTATGAGCGATAACATGACGAAAAAGGAGGAACGAATGTTCTTCTTTTTTTTTCAACCTATGGCGCGTGACATACTACTATGTTATGTTTTGTATTGTGTATCACACTATAGTGGTTAGACGCATAAATTGGATGAAGAAGAGATAAACATTGAGGAGGGACTGAATGAATTCTCAATATAAAAAAGGGATTTTAGAACTTTGTGTACTTAGTTTAATTGAGCAAGAAGATTTATATGGATATGAGATTGTCCAACGAATTTCACCGCGCATTGAGGTGACAGAGAGTACGATTTATCCCTTATTAAGACGGTTAACAAAGGAAGGCTATTGCAGGACGTATATGAGAGATTCAAGTGAAGGACCCGCACGAAAATATTATGTGATAACGACAGTGGGAAAAAAACATCTCAGTAAAATGGTGGGGGATTGGAAAGTGTTTAGTTTAGAAATTAATTATTTTTTAGAAGGAGTGAATGTGGATGAGTCACAAAACGAATTGGATTGAGGCATTAGAAAAAGAATTACGACTTTTGTCTGAAGAGGATCGAAGTGATATTATCCTAAATTATCAAGAGCAAATTAAGGCGATGCTCAATGAAGGGAAAAGTGAAGATGAAATTTTACAGCGACTAGGTTCACCAAAAGAAGTAGCAAAGGAAGTGAAATTGGCGTTAGGGATTGAACATCAAGAGAATCTGTTTGAAAAAATCGAACAAGGAGCAAATGAGGCGCTTAATTTTTTTGCTGATGTGGTGAGCCGTCAAGATTGTGAGGGAAAAAGGATGGGAGAAAAATTAATTTATTTAGCTTTATGGGGTGTTTTTTTTGTTGTCGGATTTGGAGTGATGGGGGTTGCATTTGGTTTAACGATTGGTGGGATTGTATTGTTCTTTGTTTCCTTTTTATTTAGCCAAGTAACGTGGTCAATCTTTTTCTTATTATTTAGCTTATCGATTTTAATTTTTAATAGTGGACTAGCTCTATTTTACGGTTTGTATCGAATGGGCCGTTTTTTAATCAGACCATTTTAATTTGAGAGGGGATTTGTTATGAAAAAAAATAGAATGGGTTTATATTTAATTTATTCATCAGTGACAGCTTTAGTTATTTTTATAGCAAGCATGATTTCCATGACAGTCTATGATATCAAGAAAATACCTGATTTGATTGATGATATCGCAGAAAGAATAGAAGGCTATGAGGGAGATATTTTCACTTATGATCATCTAGAATCCGAGCAGTTTGTGTCAAATTTACAGTTTAGACAAAGTGGAAGTGAAGAAGACTATTATCATTTAAGTACGTTTGATTTTGATTTAGCACAACCAATTGAACTAGAAACTGATGTGATGAACGCAGATGTAGTGATTCAATCGGTAGAAGGTCAGACATTAAGTGTTGAAATTTACACCAAAAAACCAAATCGTTTCCGTATTGAACAATCCATTTCGACCGTGACAGTTGAAGAAAAGAAAAAAAATCAACTGTTTTGTTTCTTTGGATGTGAGGAAAGTAAATCAAAAATTGTCATTAAGGTCCCTCAAAATGTCATGGATTATGAATTAGAGACCCTTAATGGCGATATTAAAATTTCAGGGATTGGACAAATTTTAGAAGTTAAGACCGTGAATGGAACGGTTGAACTCTGTGATAGTCAGTTTGTTGAGGCCATTTTAGAAACAGTGAATGGAAAAATTAAAGTTTTAGATAGTATCATAAACAACGAGAGTACGCTATCAGTTGTAAACGGAAGTCTTTTAGTTTCTAATTTAGAAAGTTCGTATATCGAAGCGGAAACAATTAATGGTGATTTTTCGATAACAGATTTAAAGGGAGAGGTATTAAACCTCTCCACAGTGAATGGGGATTTCAATTTGAAAAATATATACATGAGCTACATTGATGTGGATAAACTAAATGGAGAGGTAAGTTTAAAAAATGAAGATTTAAGTTATCAAATTAAATCTTTACAGCTATCAGGATTAAAGAAAAATCATGAAATAGAGGCAAATGTCTTGAAAATCAGTTATAATTAAAATAGGGATAAAAACTTATCTCCCAGTGGGCGATAGGTTTTTTTACTATCACATCAAAACGAATTAGGTTAATGTAATAGGAGGCTTTTTTATGCGTGAAAATTATTTAAGTTGGGATGAGTATTTCATGGGGATTGCATTACTATCTGCCATGCGTAGTAAAGATCCTCAGACTCAAGTTGGAGCTTGCATTGTAAATGAAGAACATCGAATTGTCGGAATAGGCTATAATGGGTTTCCACATGGATGTAAAGATGAAGAATTTCCATGGGAGCGTGAAGGAGAGTTTATAAATACGAAATATCCATACGTTGTTCATGCGGAACAAAATGCTATTTTAAACAGTACGACTAGCCTTAAACATTGTCGTTTATATGTTTCACTGTTTCCATGTCATGAATGTGCCAAATATATCATTCAATCTGGAATTAATGAAATTGTTTACATGAGTGATAAGTATGCTCATACAGACAGCACCCTTGCCTCAAAACGAATGCTTGATGCAGCGGGAGTTAAATACCGTCAAATGGCTGAGATTTCATTGAATGTGAACACGGCTAAATAGGGAAATTTTATATACAAAAATTGAATTGTTTGTTATAATGTTAAAATGTCAAAATAAAACGAATACTAAAGGAGTAGTGGAATAAATGTGGTTAATTATCGCCATTGTCGCTTTAACTATTGTGCTCGATCAAGTGACAAAATATTTAGTTGCCTCACAAATGACGATTGGTCAATCCATTCCGATTATTGATAACTTTTTATACATTACATCACATCGTAATGCAGGTGCAGCTTGGGGAATTTTTCAAGGAAAAATGATGTTTTTTTACCTCATCACATTAGCAGTCATCGCCGTTGTTATTGTGTGGATGACTCGCTTAGATATTAAAAAAGATAAATGGTTAATGATTGCCTTAGCCCTTATTTTAGGGGGAGCGGTTGGAAACTTTATCGATCGTGTGTTGTATCAACACGTTGTTGACTTTATTGACACGTATATTTTGGGTTATGATTTCCCAATTTTTAATATTGCAGATAGTGCCTTATGTATTGGAGTTGTCTTAATGGCGATTGATGCCATTTTAGATATGAAGCGTCAATAATCATAACATCAAACACTACAACTTAGTAAAATAAAGACGATTAAATTAAAGACAACCAAGAAAGTAGTAAATCCTTAAATGGCTTTTTTGCTTGTTGAAAGGATGGCGTTTATGGAACAAGAAAATATGATAGTAACAGAAGAATTAGTAGGTGTTCGTTTAGATAAAGTTTTAAATGAATCATTTGAGGATTATTCACGTTCTTATTTACAACAACTCATTAAAGAGGGACGTGTTTTAATTAATGGACAAGTGGCGAAAGCTAACTATAAATGTCGATTAAATGATCAAATTGAAATCAATATCCCAGAACCTGAAGTTTTAGACGTGATTCCAGAAGAGATGGATTTAGATATTGTTTATCAAGATGATTACGTGATTGTTGTTAATAAACCTGAAAATATGGTCGTACATCCCG
>NZ_CALIOS010000117.1:0-6501 GCF_938044715.1 uncultured Turicibacter sp. | reverse complement strand
GTGTCGAATTTTCAGGTGGACAAAGTCAAAAAATTGCGATTTCCCGGGCAATATACAAAAATTCCCCGATTGTCATTTTAGATGAACCGACATCTGCTCTTGATCCGATGACTGAGTATGATATTTATCACCGTTTTAATGAATTAGTGGGAGCTAAAACAACGATTTATATTTCTCATCGTTTATCGAGTTGTTTATTTTGCGATCGAATTGCAGTTTTTAAAGATGGACAGATTGTTGAACTTGGAACACATGATGATCTGATGAAAGAAGGAGGCTTATATCAAGAAATGTATCAAGCACAAGCACAATATTATATATAAGAGACGATGTGATGACGGTTTTTGAAAGTGCTGGATTTGAATAGGAGGGAATGACGTATAAAGCCATGAATCATGATCGCGATAGATTCGTGGATTTACTTTATGATTCACTTGAAAAGTTATTAAAGATAGCTATCTCGATTTGAGATAGCCTTTTTAGTTTACTCAGCCCTTTTGAGGGTTAAGTTTTTTTGACTTGATAAGCAAAATCGAAATGACATAAAACCGATAGATATGATTATTGATTGATGAAGTGAAATCAGTAAATTAAGGGAGATGAATTGTTTTTTTAGTGAAAATATTTTAAGATATTAATTAGAAAGTTAGGTGTTTTTAGATGAAGTTATTTGCATCAGATTACGATGGGACGTATTGTAAACATACAAAGCTTGGACGTCAACAATTAAAGGAAAATATTAAAGCAACTAAAGAGTGGCAAGAGATGGGGAATTTATTTATTTTCGCGACCGGTCGACCGATTTCATTAATGAAAATTGAACAGAAAATACATGGTCTAGTGTATGATTATATCGTGGGTTTAAATGGAGCAGTTATTGTCTCAAGTGATGGACAAGTTGTCTTTCGTCAGACGATAAAAAATGAAATAGCTAAACAAATTGTTGAGCTTATTCAAGAAAAAAAAATAACACAATATATGGTCACAGATGGATTAAATGGCCATTATTATACGACGTTTCATTTATTTAAAAGGGAATACTACCTATTTAAGATTTTGAAATGGACACATCGTTTGTTTAACTTAACGTTAACACAGGCACTTGAGCAACCAGTGGCCCAGATTGCAGTGAAAACGAACAGTCATGAAGAGGCTATTCAATTTGCCAAGATTATTAATGAAACGTTTGGTCATGAAGTAGTGGCCTATGCCAATTTACTACATGTCGATATTTGTGCCAAAAACTTATCAAAAGCAAGTGGGGTTTTTGAGGTGGCTAAGCGTCATCGAATTGAAACAGATGCGATTTATTGTATTGGTGATAGTTTTAATGATTTACCGATGATTGAGGCCTATCATGGCTTAACCATGATTGAAGCCGTTGATGATCTTAAGAAGCAAGCAGAAGCCGTTTTTAAAACGGTAAGTGAAGCATTTATCTATGCAAAAGAAAAGGTTTAGTCCAGGAGTGGGCTAAACCTTTTTCAATGGAGTCAAGATGACTTTTTGAAATATCATCATTTTACGGTATAAAATCAAGTCAAATATCACTACACTAAAAGAACGAAGAAAGGATGACTGACTATGATTATAATTGATTCAAAAACCCCACTCGATCTCTTTGAATTTGGTGTTATTTGTTATTGTCCAGATGCCAAGGAACTATCTGAACATGGACTGGTGATTAACCGAATGAATGAGTTTGAGTATTTAATTGGAAGGATCGATTTTATGCCGGATGAAACCCCATCAACAAAAGACTGGTTATTTGATAGATATCATCCAGGTATGATTTGGAGATGTCCAGAGGTATTAAAAGAGGCCTTGCTTGATCAAACCTTATTATTTCAAGATATCATCAGTCATTGGCTTCGAGCAGATGAATCCATTGGATTAATTAATACAGCTTTTAAAGTGGCATCCCTAACGTTATTAAATGATTACTTTCCACGAAAGGACTTAGTGATTCAATCATTAAATACGATTTTTTTAACGGAATCTCAACTCCTTAAAGAGATTCCCCTTCGTCAATCTGCCTTTTTTAAAGATCAATATGAGGGACAGTGGATTATTAGTCGAATTAATGTTTCACTATTATGTTTGGTTCAAGTTTTCTATGAGGCAACAAATTCGACTTTAAAGCTAATATCAGAAGCTTTTATGATTAACGAACTCGCTCTTTTGGTGAAGAAAGATCAGTTTAATGAGATGGAATGGGAAGAACTGACTTTAGCACAAGTACTTCTATTGAAAAACGTCATGCAACAGTCTTGCTCGCATCAAGAATTAAGTGAGCCTTTTAAACAAGCATTTCGAGTTTATCCGATGACAGACGTTCAAAACTGGATGAGTCCTCTTAAATTAAACCTAAATAAGTAACGATTAGGTTAAATTTAAAAAGATAGGGCATAGGCACTCAACTATTAACTCGTTGTTGGATATAATAACGTGACACAGTAGAAGAAGGAGGGGAGTTTATGTTCTATCGAAATTTAGCACCGGTGATTCCAATGATTTTGATGTCCAATCAGTTCCATCGACGTCCTGAACATCAAAATCATTCAAATTATGGAAGTGGTCAATTTAATTCAAGTCATGAAGAAGATGGATTTTTTGAAAATGACGAGATGTTTGGAGGTGGAGTTGTGGGACCATTATTAGTGGGAGGATTAACCGGCGTAGCACTAGCCAGTCTTTTTGGAAACAAACAAGCATATGCAGCGACACCATATCCAACACAAAGTGCATACCCAATGCAAAGTGCATACCCAATGCAAAGTACGTACCCAATGCAAAGTGGGTATGCGTACCCAGTATCAACTTACCAACCACCTATTCAAGCAAGTGCCCCCTATTATCAACAGGTACCGATGGTAACTCAATCGATGCCAACTCAAGCACAAATTGTGAAGCCAAATACCGTTTCACAAGTGCAAGGGGGGGAACCTAAAATGCCGGCCATTCAAAATATGCCAAATGATATTACGATTCAAAAGCTAGGACAAGCTTATGTAACAAATCCACCGATGCCAAGCAATCAAGTCACGAATTCGATGCCTTATTACATGTTTTCAATTCGTAAAGAGCTACCCGATGAGATGAGAGGAATCATGCCTTTGCAAGGAAATATGATGTATCGTGTGATAGCTAGTCAACAGATTTGGACTGTGATCCCAAGTTATACATCTGTCAGTTATTTAGGATGAATGAGGCAAACCGACGAAGTTACTTCTTCGGTTTTTTTTATTGTTTTCGTATATTGATTAGGTACGCAAGGAATACTAAATGATATACAAAAAAAAGGTAGTGAGAGCTATGACAGTCACATTAATGATTCAAATTGCATTAATTCTTTGTGTAATCAGCATCAGTATTCTAGGAGTTTTTGAAGTGATGATGTATGATGCTTTTGAACAGGAAATAACAGAAATCCGTGATGAACTCGAATCCTTAGAGGAATAAAAAAAGTAATCTCGATAGATTACCTTTTAATGAGGAGAAATAGTGAAGTAAATTTGGTTGAAAATCGGAAGACCGTTGTTCCAAAGCTTAAGGAAATAATCCGTCGTTATCGTCCGATTGCCAGGGTGCCCATTATTTTCATCGAATGATTTAAGGGAGTCAAAAAAGTACATTTCATTTGTCGTGTCATCATATCCAACCAGTGTCATATAATGCTGCCAATTTAAAGAGTTTCCAATTAGGACGATAATTGGAGTTCCGGCCGTTAGTCGTGTTTTTAATGTTTCAAGGCTCCCCGTAAACATTTCAATGTTGTAGGCAGAATCCTTAAAATAGTTCAGGATTCCTTTGGGAAGAACATATCCTGAGACTGGAATTTTATAGTTGAGTTGATGATAGATATTCAGACCTGTTTGGCTTTCATGATAATGGCGAAGAACGTAAGCAATCGAGAAGGCGGAACATTCATTTATGATTTGTGTTTCAAAGGAATTCTCTTGCTCAATTGAAAAAGAAGAAGGAAAGGATATAGGAATTTTATCGTGTTTTGGAAAGGGGGATAAAAAATATAGAGTTAATAAGAGCATCATCATCAAAATGCCTAAGCTTGTATAAATGAATTTTTTCAATAAAATCACTCCTTTTTATTTAAATTATACTATAATTCTGTAAAAAAGGAAAATAAAGTAATTTAATCGAATTATGTCTAAAAAACATCACTCTAAAGGCTTATAACCAGTGATGTTTTTTTTCTTTAATTTAATAATCGGTATGTAATAAAATGAATGGTAGAAGTGGCAATTAATGTTAGTCAAAAGGTAGGTGATTTGCGATGATTCGATGGATAGTAGGGGCTATTCCGAGTGCTTTACTCATTATTTTTACTCATTTTATTATATGGTTAAATGAAGATCCAACCCTGTATCCGAGTAGGACATACTCTCTTGTATTTATCCTCACAAATTTACTTTTATTTTTCATTCAAGCTGTTACTTGCTCGGCATTACATCTTTCTAAATGTTTAATGTTAGGGATTTATTGTTTTATCACCATTCTATTGATTCTCTTTAATTTACTTTTCATTAAATTTCAATGGGTTTTGGAGTACCTCATCTTGCTGACGGTACTTTATTTCATTTATTGTTTGTTTGAGCATAGAAAGCGAATAAAAAAAGATTATGAGCTGTTGTAATTCATGAGTTAAATTGAGCACTTACCAGGCTAATAGAAGTTTAAGAAGTAGATAATGAAATAAAAATAGTTTAGAATGGATTGTAAGATAAACGCTAGATGGAGTGGGTAGAGTTGTTTTTAGGAATAGGTGATAAAGTAAAGAAATGTCGTACAGTATATGCTTTAAAACAAGCTTCGTTTTCTAAATTTGGGATTAGTCAGCATTATTTAAGTATGATTGAAAGCCAAAAACGGCAACCTACACTCGAAATGATTGATCAAATTTATGATGCATTTTATATATTAACTAATGGGGAAATTAAAAATTTATATACAAAAGAAACGTTTAGATACACAGAGGAAGAACAAGCCTTTGCTTATTTAACAAAAAAATGTCAAACTGAAAGAATCCCACTGCATTATCACGAGTCATTAAAAATTGCACAGCAATTTAATTTATGTGATCTTTTATACCGTTTAAATGTTGGAATGGGTGAACATTACCAATCTATTCTACAATATGAAGTGTCGACTAATTATTTTATGAAAGCCATTCATGTTGCAAATGGTATCCATTGTAATTTAGCCTACTGTTATCATCAATTAGGTCATAATATGAAAGAAACCGATAATTATAAAGTTGCCTTAATGTACTATTCATTGGCTGCCCAGTATACAGATGATAAGATGACTGCCTATTACTACCGTTTACGATATAATATGGCTTTAATAAATTTAGAACTTGAGAAGTATGCAGAAGGTTTGGAAGAAATAGAATCAATTTTAATTCAGTGTCAGGACAGTGAGACCCTCGCTGGAACATTAATGTTAAAATATTATGCTTTTATCAAAATGAAGAGATATCAAGAAGCTTATGAGTTGATAATTGACTTTATAAATAGGGAAAAATATGAGTATTATAAGGGAATGGCTTATCATAACTTAGGAGGGGTATTAATGCTAAATCAGAATTATGAAGAAGCCTTAGTTACAGTTCAAAAAGCTATTAAAATCAGAAAAACGCTCTTCCAACGTCAATTATCTAGACTTTTAGAGGGTAAAATTTATTTTTTATTAGATCAATATGAAGAAGCTAAGCAATGTTTTCTTGAATCGAAAGAAGAAATTATGGAAGGGGGAAATCAACGCTATGTAAAGGAGTGGTATGAATTCTCACTGAAGTTAGCTTATTTAATGAGTGACAAATCGCAACTCTCAATGTTGTTAGGTGAAATGAGAGATTTGGTGAAAAAAGGATGTTTAAGCGAAGCATTTTTAAATGGGCTTAAATTGGAGCTAATTAGATGGTATTGCCAAAGCGAATGCGATGAACTAGATGAAATGAAACGAGATTGTCTAACGATGATTTCAATCTAGACCATGATGAGAGTCATGGTCTTTTTGCGTACAATTTGATACAATAGATGAGTACTTTAAAAACGTGGAGGATGAACTCATGAGCAAACAATTAGTGTTAGCTGAAAAACCATCCGTTGGACGCGATATTGCACGCGTGCTAAACTGCCAAAAACAAGGCAATGGTTATTTAGAAGGAAAAGATTATATCGTAACGTGGGCGCTTGGACATTTGGTGACGCTTGCTGATCCTGAAGCTTACGATGTGAAATATAAATCATGGAATTTAGAAGATTTACCGATGTTACCTAAGCATTTTAAATTAGTGGTGATGCCAAAAACTTCAAAACAATTTAAAGCGGTTAAAGAACAGATGTTAAGAAAAGATGTGTCTGCTATTGTTATTGCAACAGATGCAGGACGTGAAGGAGAATTAGTCGCGCGTTGGATCATTGAAAAAGTTGGGGTTAAAAAGCCGATTAAACGTTTATGGATTTCATCTGTAACGGA